>NZ_JAUBVX010000028.1:0-84185 GCF_036706065.1 Microcoleus sp. A2-C3
CTCATTCTCTCCCGGCGCGGTGGCTCTAGTTCTTCTTTGGCCACCGTTCTCATCTTTAGTTAGTCTAAACTACAGTTCTTAATTGCCACCACAAAATAGAGTCAAAAAAAATATTAAGATCAAAAGGGGAAGTAATTCTTCCTCAACTTTTTAGTGCTTTACATAAACCATTTTATGAATCAAAGATTTAATATATTATTTATTTCTCTTATTTCCGCAAATAAGTTCAGTATTTTTTATGAATTATCCTGGTTTTTGGCTTTTTCGGTATTCTATTTTATCGTACTTCAACTTGAAGTGCGGAATGTGGGTTAACACTATTTATGCCCCGGAGATCCCCTAAATCCCCCGAAAGCAAGGGGGACTTTGAGAGCATTCTTGTCCCCCCCTTTTTCAGGGGTGTGCCAGGGAGATCAGTCTTAAGTGAACCGTATTATAACTTAATGAACTAGCTCGATCGCCCTTTTAGTCAACGCCTCAGCAGTCAACCCATTAAACGCCATCAACTGACCCGCACTAGCAGTCGTTTCCCCCCGCTTCCAAGCGAAAGTATCACGCGGGCAATTGCTGCGAAGCATCACCGGCTCCAACATCCCAGAAGCACCGCCTGTCACGCCAATCAAGGCATCTCCACCAAACATTTTGGCAAAATTCTCATCGCTCAAAAAGCCGCCGTCAGCTTCCGAACAAGTATCCCAAGCAACATCGCTTGGACGGTACAAGCGGCGCGGATTCACAACAGAAACAATCCGTACTCCAATCCCTTCTGTTTCCAAAAATGCTGCGGCTTCAAACACTGGCATTAAAGTCATGTCGCCCACAACAGCAAACACCACTTTCTTACTTCCCCCTTGATTTTGGGATGCTTGCGGAGAATCAATTTCGTGCAGCACAATTGCACCGTCTTGCAATCCTTGGCGAGTCTGTTCAAAAGTAGTGCGAATTGGCAGCGGCGACTTGCTCGCAGTAATCACAACTCCCTTATTTCTGGCATTCAAAGCCCACTCGTAACAAGCTTGAATGCTGTTAGCATCCGGTGGAAACAAAGGAAACACATTTCCATTCCGCATCATTGCCGCAAAATAAGCTTCAATTTCCGGGCGTTGGTGCGTCCAACCGTTGCGGCCTTGCTCCAATGCACCTGCCGTAAATAAGGTGACAGTAGCCGGAGTTGGACGGCGCAATTCTGCCATTGCTTGCGTTACAGTTTGCCAAATTGGTAAACCGTTGATGGCAAAAGATTCGTAGGAACACCACAAACTCCGCGCTCCAAATAGCGACAAACCTACTGCTAAACCCGCGCAAGCATCTTCGCTCAAAGGTTCGTAAACTTGACCGTTTGGCGCTTGATTGTACAAGTCATCCGTCGTCGGGTGAATGATTTTCAGAGCTTGGTTGATGTTGGCAATTGCCGATGCTTCATTACCATCAGCATTAGTAACTAGAAAAGTCCGATCGCACTCGCCGACTTTCGCAACCAAACGTCCCATTGCTGTTGTCGAAATCTTCGATTCTCCGCCCACCGCAAATTCTTCTAAAGGCAATTCGCCTAAATCTGCTAGTGGCAATGTAAACTCAGTAACAACGGTTTTCGCGGCAGGCCCGCCACCCGCGCGCTCGCAATTTGTCCGCACCAACTGCCAAGCCTCAGCAGTCAAAGCGCGCTGTTTTAAAGCGCTGATAATGTGCGGAGCATCCAGCGTATCTTTTGGATAAAGATTGTGAGATTTTGCGCCCAATGCGTGCACGCCAGCACCTTTTAACTGTTTGATAATAAACACAGTTAATTTTCCGCCGAGAGCAGATTTTGCCGCTTTGTCAACTCCTTGTAAAACAGCTTTGGTAAATGCCATGCGCTGTTCGAGTGAAAAAGCAGTGCTGTCAACATAAGCTTCCGGTTGATTTTTATCGTCAAATTCCTTAGCATCAACTAAGATGACTTCTTCAAAACCGTTTCCTTGCCAATAAGCAATCATTTCAGCATTGGTTTTTGTCGAAACCATGCTGTGATGTTCTTGGGAATATCCGTTCCAAACTAACACTGGTAAAAAGTTAGTAGCCTTCGGATAAGCAGTGTGGAAATGCCCCATGCTGCTCATTGGATAGGGTTCGCCCATGCCGCCGTCGCCCATTGTGAAAGCAAACAGTTTGCCGGGGTGCAAAAGCGCTCCCGCCATTGCGAAATGCTGCCCTTGTCCGAGGGGGCCTGCTGGTGCTAAAAGGCCGGGAATGAAACCGGAAAGATGTCCTAACAAACCATCTTTTTCGCGGAATTTATCGCGCACTTGCTGTACGTTGACAATTCCCATGTCTTCTAAAGATCGATCGAGAAACATGGCACTGTAAAATCCCGGCGCGTGGTGCCCGACTTCGGTGACAATGTTCTTGTGTCCGAGCATCACCAACGCGGCGTAGGCTTCAGCTTGGCTGGCAAAACCGCCCGGATGTCCCGATGCCTTGCTGGCGGTGACTTGCAGCGTCAGGTAGCGCAGGGCGTCTGCTCCCAGCATTGTTTGAAAGACGGCGGCGGGATCTGCCGCATCGGCGATCGACTTGCTCCCCTGGGCGATCGCAGGTGTTTTCCCGTAAGTCTCAAAACCCGGCACATTCTCCGAGAAATACTGGATTCCTTCGCAAAAACTGGGAATTGCTGACGTTGCCTTCGGCGTAGTTGCAGTCATTCTTGATACCTGAAAAATTTGACTTGGATTAATGTAACAGTAATTTTATAGCTTTCTTGTTGCAAAAAATCATCACTTCTGCTATCTATAATCATAAATAATTAAAATATCTCTATTTTAAAGCTGAGAACGCCCCGCATTTCAACAATACAATCGGCGTAATTCAGCCCAATAAAAAATCATTACTGAGTAGCAATTAGGGTTCTTCGCCAACATCTAAATCGAGCCGTTCCCTAACATTAATATAAATCGGAGTGCTGCTCTCAAAAAGAGAAGGTCTAGCCTTCTGATTCCCCAGCCACACAAAGAAACTGCTGAGTGCAGGAGCAGGATCTTGATCGCGGCGCAGCGTGTAGATCAAACCTTCGCACGGCCCGTTAACGCGGCTGGTGGTGCAAATCACTTTCTGATTGTTGACTGTGCCGACAGTGACATAATTTAGCTGTTTGTTGCGGCTGTAATTTTCCAGGCGCTGAGTCACTTGTTTGCAGCGAGTCAGAGGATCGTAGCCAGAATCCGAAAAGAAATTAGAATTCCAGCGAATCCAAGGCTCCCTAAACCCTTGCGGATTTTGATAAACCGTCATCGGTTCGCCGGTGGAGGTATCGCAGACAAAGCCTCCTGGCCCCAGATTCGATTGAGTTTGACTGTAGCCGCGCTGGATCGAAATATTGCTGAGAATATCAAACCCGTTAGGTAAGGTTTGCGATCGCAACGACATCAAAGAATCGATCGGGATTGCTGCATTCAACCCAGTTTTAATTTCCTCAATCTGACCGTTCCACTGGCTGATCACCGTACCAACAGTATCACCCTGACCGTGAATTCCCACAACAGTGCCATCAGCATCAAATACAGGCCCGCCGCTCATGCCGCGCCTGGTGACTGCTTGATACCGCAGTCCGTACCCCGATGATGCGCGATCGAGACGAGAAGAAACAATACCAGCAGTAAATTCGAGTTTTCTTTCATACCAAGAAGCGATGGGCAGTGGATAGCCAGCAACATAAATAGTAGAACCGACTACAGCACGTTTTGATTCGCCAATTGGCGCTACTGGATAATTGTCTCGGCTGTAAAACTGGATCAGAGCTAAGTCTATATCGCGATCGCTTTTCGGCAGCCGCTGTATTCTGATTGCTCTATAATTTTTTTCCAAATGAGTGCGAATGCTGTATTCTTGGGCGAGACTTGCAACAACGTGATTCGCCGTCAGAACGGTGTAAATATTGCCTTGTTTCGCAATAATTACTCCCGAACCGCTAGTAGCAAAACCCAGCGTATTATTAACTTCTACGGTGCTCAACATTGCTACTTGGGCAATTTCTTCCGCTGTTTTGGCACAAGCAGCATATTGTTGGCCGACAATTGCTATCGCCGTTATTGCACCGGTCAAGATGATTGTCAGCGCCCCGAACCGCGAACTCCACAAATTCATCGCTAACTCCCCAGACATGACGAGACGAACTGCAAATATATACCGATCGGAATTCCCCAACTGGATTTAACCATTTTTTCTAATAATTCTCGCGTCGGCGCGCTTCCATCTTCAAAAGTATAGACCTCAAAACCGGGATGTCGATCGCAGCCCCGATCGCTAATTGCAACCAAGAAACCTTTGCCATTAAAAATCCGGCGGCGGTTCATGGCAATTTTAACGTTATTTGTATACCGCAAGCTATAGCCTTGACAAAAAGATTTTGGCAGCAGCAACTCTACAAAACCGCGCGCTACTGCCAAAACCTCACCACCGGCAGGGAATTCGGCGGCGGCGACTGTCCCACCGCCAGGGGGAACCCAACATCGCCCAGCCTCCTGGCAATTCCCAGCGCTTGGTGTAGGAACTGCTTTCGTTCGATGAGTTAACCGCAGATTTCAAGCGTACAAACACCCATCGACGCAGATAATTCAATCTTGAAAATTGCCCAACCATTAAGCAAGGCTGGAGGATGGCGACAAAATCGGCTATTGCGCCCCATCATCCGTGTTTTCCCCTAGTTTTGACCTAACGTCAATGTAAGGAATATTACGGGTTTCATCAAAAGACGGCATCCCGACATATCCTTGACGCCAAGCTAACAAATTATATAAAGAACCGATCGGGTCTTGGCCTGGCCTGAGAGTATAAATCAAATTTTGACACAAACCGTTGACTTGATTCGCCGTGCAGATGACATTTTGGCCGTTCATCCGGCCTGCTGTAATGTACTTGAGCACCCGGTTGCGGCGATAGATTTCGAGGCGCTGGCTGACTAATTGGCACCGAGTTTGTGGATTGTAGCCAGAACCGGAAAAATAATCTGAATTCCACTCAATCCAAGGCTCTACCGCACCTTGAGAGTTTTGGTACACCGTCACCGGTGCGCCCCTGACGGCGCTGCACGAAAATCCCTTTTCCCTGGCTGAACTCCAGCCGTAACTAGGCTCAAAAGGCACTGTCAGGCTGCTGAGGGCGATCGCGCTTGCCGCCAAAACCTTCGTCAATAATTGCTGTTTCATGATGATGTTCTCACTATTTTTGATGGAATTCGGTAGAAAAATCACCAAATATTGCGATCGCACCCTGGATGCGCCAGAGGCTGGCTGCAAAATTATGTTGTTCGCGACTTGCACGTTTGCTTGTGCCAAATCCGGCTTAAATACCCGCTTTATTTCTTAGTCCGTCTCGGCGGAGGAAAGCTTGTACAGTCGAGGTTTCAACCGCCGAGTCATCAGGGATTTTTAATGCGGATTTTGTTCTGTAACTGCACCGAAAGCCCAGTTATGCCGCTCCGAAGCCCTCGTAAAATGCGCGCAACCGTCGAAAATATGTCCTCATTACTACTAATCAAGGTCAAGGTTTCGCCAACCGGAAAAAAGCTGTTTCAATCGGACGCGATCGAGCGATTTGCAACGCTAAATCACACCGCTGATAGGTTATTCGATCTGACTGGCAGTCTAGCGTTACGAGCTCGCATCTGATGAGATACCGAGCCTGTAGCAGCGTTGCACGCATAAAGTGCCTTACCCGTTTACGTGATACCACACTAAAAGCCAGGTATTAATCATAACTTTTAACTTTTTATCATCTACGTATATCTCTGGCACGGATTCACAAATTGTCTGAAATTATCTGCTCTAGAGTGTGTTTATCTGCTGTTCATCTGCGGTTTATGTATCGATCGAGAACTTATCATCGAGAACTTATCCAAGAAGTCTAGTATTGCGGATGCCGGGAAATACTCATAAGTGAGTGTAATCAGGGATTAAGTGCTTGCTACCACCAAAATCCCCCGACCTACACTGACGTTTAGTTGAGTATTTAAAACTATGAACCTTATCTGCAAACAGTTCGGGTATTTAGCGACTGGCTTAATTTTGATGGGCGCTAGCAGTTGTTCTAACTACGATGCAGCAGCTAAATCACCCGAAAACCAGAGCCAGCCCCCAACCAGCACCCGTCAGTTCCGACACCTACAGCTAACGGGAAATCAAATTGATGGTCGATCGACTCCAGTAACGCATCCCTCTAACTCTGTTGGCTCAGTTTTAGCGAGTACCAAAGTAGCAGACAGCACAGCGACAGTTACGGTTTATACCGTAGACAATCTCTGTCAAAGTCTGAAGCCTGAAACAGTTACAGGCCCAGACAATCAGTTAATGTCATCGGCCGTTAATGAAGTGTTAAAGCAGGAGATTTTCGCTAGTCTGGGTTTAGTTGGTTATCGGCTTAAAATCGATCGCAACCTTGGAATCGCTACCGTAGATTTACGGGCTTCCGGGAATTCCCGGCAAAAATTGCAAAATTTGTCAAGTTGTCAAATGCTAGGTTTGTTTGGAGGCGTGCGCCAAACCTTAACCAGTTATGCTCCTTGGCAAATCAAAACAGTGCGTTTTACAGAGCTGGGACAGGACATTGTAAGCACCGTTCGAGAATAATCTCTTAAAATTATGGGAGAGCGTATAACCCGCTTTCTGCGAGATTCCTATGGATGTTACCCGCGTCCTCTAACAGCACCACAATTTTTATGACTCTACCTGACGGCCCCAAAACCCCCCGCTTCGTGCAACTAATTCAATGGATCGGCGATCCACTTACGTACATGGATGTAAGTGCCAAAAAGTATGGGGAGATTTTCACGATTCGATGGGGCAACCTTGAACCATTCGTGATGATCCACAACCCCCAAGCGATCCAGGAAATGCTCAACAGCAAAGCGCTTGACGCCCCAGGTGATATCAACGGTATTCTCAAACCGGTGCTGGGAGAACAATCGATGATTGTGATCTCTGGAGAAAAGCACAAACGCCAGCGCCAATTATTGATGCCGCCCTTTCACGGGGAACGGATGCGCAACTACGGCCAGCAAATTTGCGATATTACTCAAGATGTTGCCAGTAAGTGGAATGTCGATCGACCTTTTGTCGCCCGCACCGCCATGCAGGAAATCACCATGCGGGTAATTTTGCAAGTAGTCTTCGGCTTGGATGAAGGGCCGCGGTTGCAGCAACTGTCCCCGCTGCTGGCTTCAATTCTCGATATGACCGGCTCTCCGCTGCGATCGAGTATGCTATTTCTGTCCTGGATGCAGCAAGATTGGGGCGCTTGGAGTCCTTGGGGACGGATGAAACAAAAGCAGCGGAAAATTCAGGAACTGATGGACGCGGAAATAGCAGAACGCAGACAGCAACCAGACAGCAACCGCACCGACATTCTCAGCTTAATGATGGCCGCCCGCGACGAAAACGGCGAACCGATGACTAATGAAGAATTGCGCGACGAGTTGATGACGCTGTTGTTTGTAGGCCACGAAACCACAGCAACTGCTTTAGCTTGGGCATTTTACTGGATTCACAGTTTGCCCTCAGTGCGCCAGAAACTGCTGCAAGAATTGGACAGTTTGGGCGAAAATCCCGACCCGATGGAGATTTCCCGGTTGCCGTACCTGAGTGCGGTTTGTCAAGAAACACTCAGAATTTATCCCGTGGGAATGCTGACGTTTCCGCGAGTAGTGCGGGAGCCCGTGGAACTGATGGGATATCAACTCGAACCGGGTACGGTGGTTTTCGGCTCCATTTATTTAACCCACAGGCGGGAGGATTTGTATCCAGAACCGCAGCAATTTAAGCCGGAACGGTTTTTGGAGAGGCAATTCTCGCCTTACGAGTATTTGCCGTTTGGGGGCGGTAGTCGTCGCTGTATCGGCTTAGCGCTGGCGCAGTTGGAGATGAAACTGGTGGTGGCAACCATTTTGCGCGATTTCGACTTAGTATTGGCCGAGAAAAAGCCGGTACAGGCCAAACGCCGAGGGGTGACTTTAGGGCCAGCGGGCGGTGTGCGGATGGCGCTGCTGGGGCGGCGGATGCGGCTGTCAAAGCCTGAACCTGTTGCTAGTGGGGTTTGATTTTGTAGCGGCAAATAATTAGGGAAGAATGGGCGATACCTTCGGCCTGCTTCGCTTACGATCGGCAAGCGCCCATTTTTTGTAGCACCCGCTACACAAAAACAGCTATAATCCTTAACCTGTAACCATCAGCCGCTCTCAATATTCAAATTTTCAGTCTAAAATGGTATGAACCTTGCAAACACAACCTGAAAGCAAAAGTGGGTTATTGCAATAGTCCTCTTGATATCTAGAAGACCTGGCTGCCATACTTTAAAAACATATGCATACCCTGTTATTCAGCAAGGTCGGAAGCGTGTTGGCATTGCCTGCAATCTTCCGGCCTCTTTATTTTTTTGGCTACTTTAGACCTTCGGCATTCTGATGCAGAAGGCAAGGCAAAAGTATAAATTCTCCCTATCTTCTCAACTCCCCTCTCTTGAATTAGAGTGGTTTCTCCTCGAATTGAAAAAGCATCCGCCACCAAGTTTAATAAATTTCTGTGGGTGATTGCAATAGTCCTCTTGATATCTAGAAGGCTTCCCTGCCATACTTTAGAAACATATGCATACCCTGTTATTTAGCAAAGGTCGGAAGCGTGTTGGCATTGCCCGCAATCTTCCGGCTTCTTTATTTTTTGGGGTTGGAAGACTTGCGGCTAGAGATGCAGAAAGCAAGACAAAAGTATACATTCTCCTCTCTCCCCATCTGCCCCTCTCCTCAATTAGGGAGGTTCTGCCTGCAATTGAAATAGAATCCGGCAGCAAGTTTAAGGAATTACTAAGAAAAAATTAATAACTTGTTAAACGCTCTCCTTCTGGCTCTTCTCTCAATCTTCTGTTTTCAGAAATTCCGAGACAGAGACAGACTTCGGGAGACTCTCGATATCTTGAATTTCGCTTTCGTGGGCAAAAAACTCGACTTCTTTGTCGTCAATCTGGATCTGATAGCTAGCGGTAGCAGTCACAATCCGCCGCTTTTTTTTGTCTTCTATTAAAACCCAACACACCACAGGTCTTACCCACCTCTCAATGTGCTGGCTTTGCTTCGTACTCCCAAAGGCATACCAGCCTTTAGCTTCAATAATTTGCAGCACTTTAAAATCGTTATTTGCCATAAATATCTCGATCGCGTTAACTTGACTATTATTTTTAGATCGAACGGCACGTTTGCGTATCGGGGCAAAGCTTCGGGAATTCCCAGATGGACTTGACGACCAGATTTTTAGTCGGGCAGCAGCAGGTTAGCTGGGCGTTATCTGCGTTGTTGCTCACTAAATTTTGTGCGATCATTGTACTCTCCCACAATTACGGGAAAGTATCTATACCGTATCCTGAAAAAATAGTTTGGCAGTAGCCTAAACAGCAGCCAACTAGACCTTCGCTATCTGCATCTAAGTGAATGACAACTACTTATGAAGCCTGGTTGGTGAGATCGATCGATATAAATAAAATGCTGTTCGGACTTTCTACTGCAATCTCTAGTTACGTTTTACCCGATCGCGCCAAACTCAACTAGAGATTGCCGCTTTCAATTCTAAGCCTCGGCGCGCGTAATTCTCAATTAATTATATGGTTTAGTTAATAATTGCCCAACTGTCGATCACACAAAACAGCCGTGTCTAACTCTTCGATTACCATCACCGTTAAACTATTCGCCGCCTTCAGTGAAGCCTACGGCGTTTCAGAACTTACACTAGAATTTCCTCCCGAAACCCCAGTATCTGAAGTGCTCGAAAGCTCGATCGCCCAATATCCTCAATTAGAAAAGTGGCGCGAGCTCACCCGCTTCGGAGTCAACCTAGAATTCGTCTCTCCCGACACCATCCTCCAAGACGGCGACGAAGTTGTACTCATCCCCCCCGTCAGCGGTGGGTAAGCAGAGGGGGAGAGGGGGAGAGAGGGAGAGGGGGAGAGGGGGAGAGGGGGAGAGAGGGAGAGGGGGAAGCCTATATTCTCGTGACTCAACCCAAAATCTCGTAGAAACCCGGTTTCTAGGCCCCCAACAGCCCGCGCGGTGAATTCAGAAACCTGGTTTCTGGCTATATTTCTCGTGACTCTACAGAAAATCTCGTAGAAACCCGGTTTCTCCGCCCCATGCAAAAAAAACTTTATAAAGTTTTGAAATTAGTTTTGCCGCCAAATCCTTCTTGAGTTCGGTTAAGCAAGAGATTTTCCCACTGAACCAACACTGTTCTGCAGAGCCTAGAAACGTCTCTCAGAAAGAAATTGAGGACTATCCAACCACCTCTGGTTTCGGACAAAATACTGCCACAAAATTAATCCAGACTAAAAAAGTCGGGTATGGTTGACGGGCTAGATTCACCGTGCTAATCTGTCCTTAAGAATTAGAAAACATCGCAAAACTAGAGAGTTGAGCTATGACCCAGGCCACCAGAACACAATCCACAGCAGCCACCTTCACAGCCCTCAAATGTAAAGAATGCGGCGAAGAGTACGAACTCCAAGCCAAGCACGTCTGCGATTGCTGTTTTGGCCCGCTTGAAGTCAAGTACGACTACGAAGCAATCCGCCGCACAGTTACTCGCCAAACCATCGAAGCCGGCCCTAACTCGATTTGGCGCTACCGGGCATTCTTACCAGTCGCTACAGATAACGTCATCGATGTTGGCACGGGGATGACTCCTTTAGTAAAATCCCACCGCTTGGCGCGCCGCCTCGGTCTAAAAAATCTTTACATCAAAAACGATGCCGTCAATATGCCCACTCTTAGCTTTAAAGACAGAGTGGTGTCAGTCGCCCTCAGTAGAGCGAGAGAATTGGGTTTCACAACGGTATCCTGTGCCAGCACTGGCAACTTAGCTAACTCTACCGCTGCGATCGCCGCCCACGCCGGTCTCGACTGCGTAGTCTTCATCCCTTCAGACTTAGAAGCTGGCAAAGTCCTCGGAACTCTGATTTACAATCCAACTGTCATGTCAGTTCACGGCAACTACGACCAAGTTAACCGCCTGTGCTGCGAAGTCGCTAATACACACGGCTGGGGATTTGTCAACATCAACTTGCGTCCCTACTATTCCGAAGGCTCGAAAACCCTCGGCTACGAAGTTGCTGAACAACTAGGTTGGCAATTGCCCGATCACATCGTCGCCCCCCTCGCTTCCGGCTCTTTGTTCACAAAAATCTACAAAGGCTTTAATGAATTCATCGAAGTCGGTTTAGTTGATGACAAGAAAGTCCGGTTCAGCGGTGCTCAAGCTGACGGTTGTTCCCCCATCG
Source organism: Microcoleus sp. A2-C3 (assembly GCF_036706065.1). Classification (NCBI taxonomy): domain Bacteria; kingdom Bacillati; phylum Cyanobacteriota; class Cyanophyceae; order Oscillatoriales; family Microcoleaceae; genus Microcoleus; species Microcoleus sp. A2-C3. The sequence goes on from NZ_JAUBVX010000028.1 coordinate 11,284, forward strand.
CCCAAGCATTCCGCGAAGGTCGCGATTTCGTAACACCAGTCAAACCGAATACAATTGCTAAATCGATCGCGATCGGCAATCCAGCAGACGGTATGTACGCCTTGGAAGTCGCCCGCAAAACCAACGGCAACATCGAATCCGTCAGCGACACCGAAATCATCGAAGGCATGAAACTACTAGCAGAAACTGAAGGCATCTTCACAGAAACCGCAGGCGGCACCACGATCGCAGTCTTGAAGAAACTCGTAGAAGCAGGTAAAATCAATCCCGACGAAACCACCGTCGCCTACATCACCGGCAACGGCTTGAAGACTCAGGAAGCCGTCCAAGGCTACATCGGCGAACCCATCACCCTCGAACCCAAACTCGAAGCCTTCGAGCGCGCCCTAGAACGCGCCCGCACCCTCGAACGCTTAGAATGGCAACAAGCTTCGGTTTAATTATTAGTCATTAGTTATCAAGCTGTTAACTGTTGACTGTTGACTGTTGACTGTTAACTGTTAACTGTTGACTGTTAACTGTTAACTGTTAACTGTTGACTACTGACTAAGGACTACTGACTACTGACTAAGGACTCAAAAAAATGACCGTCAAAGTTTTAATTCCCACTCCCCTGCAAAAATTCACCAACAATCAAGCCACCATCGAATGCGGCGGCGGCAATATTTCCGAACTGATTGAATCCCTCGAAACAAATTGTCCCGGCATCAAAAAAAGCCTGTGCGATGAAAAGGGAGAACCCCGCAGATTCCTGAACTTCTACGTCAACAGCGAAGATATCCGCTTTTTGGATGGGACAGGAACAGCACTCCAAGATGGTGATGAAGTTAGTATTGTTCCAGCAGTTGCTGGTGGTTGATTAATTTTGCAACCGCAGATGGTGGCCGATAAACAAAGATGAACGCAGATAGAATTAATTAATTACTATCTGCGTTTATTTGCGTTCATCTGCGGTTGAGAAACAAATCCCTGGCTTGGCCAGGAATTGTTAACTCTAGGAAACTACGGAAGCAACTTTTGCTGCTGTCCGGGGGCGACGACGACCGGTTACTGCATTAGCAGGAACAGGCGCTGGCGCTGCCTCTGGTGCTGATTTCGATGATGGCGATGATGGGCCTAATAGCTTGGGTGCTTCTAAAGAACCTGGAGCTACTGCTGCTTTTTCCCATTGGACAAATAATGCTCCTTCGGGAATTTGCATCAGGAATACTAGCATGGGATTGCTTTGAAGTTCCCGACGCAGTACCCGCTGAATTGCCCGTTCTATTTGCGTTTGCACTCCAACCCAGTCCACATCAACTCCTGATTCGGCAGTTGTTGAAGGTCTGACAAATTCTGACCAACGATCGCCTAAAATAGTCTCAATCGTTTGTGTGATCGATTGTTGTAGCAGTTCGCGATCGGCTGATGTGACTACACCTTTCAAGTGTATTTGCGGCGTAGCAACTAACTTACCTTCTGCATTTAACGCCGCAGCTACTGTCACCGCGCCATCTCCAGCCAACTGTTGACGTTCTTTGAGGACGTTTGCCTTCACTACGCCCGATCGAGAAGAGTCTACCAATTCAATTCCTGAAGGTACTTTAGTACCAAGTCGCATCGAATTTTCAGTTAATTCTACGACATCGCCGTTGTCAATAATCACCATATTGCTCGCGGGAATGCCCATGCTTTGAGCCGTCTTGGAGTGCTGAACCAGCATCCGATGTTCCCCGTGTACCGGCAAGAAGAACTTGGGACGAGTCATGTTAATCATTAACTTTTGGTCTTCCTGACAGCCGTGCCCGGAAACGTGAATGCCTTTGTCGCGGCCGTAAACCACGTTTGCACCCAGCATCATCAGTTTGTCGATCGTATTTACCACTGCGATCGTATTTCCCGGAATCGGATTAGCCGAGAAAATGACTGTATCACCTTTTCTGATTTTCAGTTCGTGATGTTCGCCGTTAGCAATCCGAGTCATCGCCGCCATCGGTTCACCTTGCGAACCCGTAGTCAAAATCAAAACCTTGTCTTCGGGCAAATTGCGGATTTCTTTCAGCGGTTTGAAAATACTATCTTCGCATTTGATGTAGCCAAGATTGCGACAGTGAGCGATGACGTTCAGCATCGAGCGGCCAACCACTCCGACATACCGATTGTTTTTCTTAGCCAAGTCCAAAACAATTTGCAATCGGTGTACCGACGAAGCAAAAGTCGTCAGCAGTACCCGTCCCGTTGCTTGAGCGATAATTCTGTCTAAATTCGGAGCGACAGAACGTTCTGAAGCGGTAAAACCAGGAACTTCCGAGTTAGTAGAATCGCTGATCAAACACAGCACGCCTCTTTCGCCGTACTCAGCCAGCTTTTGCAAATCAAAATGCTCGCCGTCTACAGGAGTGTGGTCAATTTTAAAGTCTCCAGTGTGAATAATAATTCCGACGGGAGTGTGAATTGCCACAGTGAAACTGTCGGCCATCGAGTGAGTGTTGCGGATGTATTCGACTAAGAAATGCTTACCAATTCTGACCGTATCCCGTGGTCGAACTGTTCTCAATTCAGTGCGGTGAGATACTCCGGCTTCTTCCAATTTTCCAGCGAGCAAGGCCATCGCCAAACGCGGGCCGTAGATGACTGGAATTTCAAATTGCTTGAGGTGGTAAGGGATGCCACCGATGTGGTCTTCGTGACCGTGAGTCACTATCATACCTTGAATTTTGTGGCTGTTTTCCCGCAGGTAAGTCATGTCTGGGAGGACAATATTTACACCGTGCATTCCATCTGTGGGGAAAGCTAAACCTGCATCTAAAAGAATTATTTCGTCGCCGTACTCGAACACACAAGTGTTTTTGCCGATTTCGTGCAGCCCGCCGAGGGGAATAACTTTTAGAACTTGTGCAGTTGTATTTTTGATCATGCGTATCCTTTGTTAGTTGTTTTTGTTATTTGTCTGTTGTCTTTCGTCTTTCGTCTTTCGTTCGTAGGGCGATTATTTTCCAAATATTTATGGAAAACTCCCCGGCGGGTTTTTCTATACCCGTACAGTCAGTTGTCTTTTGCCTTCAGTCCTTAATCTTCAGTCTTTGGTCTATCACCATTAGGTAATTACTAACAGTTAATGACTGATGACTGATGATTAATGACTAATGACTCATTACAACCAATATTCAGTTGTCTGAAAACTCGTTCTCGCCTATCTAGCTAGCAGATACTGTGGCTAGCTGACTCAGTACGTCCTTTAACTTTTGAGTTACCTCAACGGGCGGAGCGCACAGGGGCGGACGGGTGGAACCTACATCCCAGCCTTGAAGTTTAAGAGCTGCCTTAACGGGAATGGGATTTGTGGTGAGAAAAAGAGCTTTAAACAGGTCAAAAAGTTGCAAGTGAATCTGGGTAGCGACTTGAACTTGACCGGCCTCGAAAGCTTTGATCATCTGTTGCAGTTGCTCTCCTACCAGATGGCTGGCTACGCTAACTACACCAGATCCTCCTACCGCCAACATGGGCAAAGTTAGGGAATCATCTCCAGAATAGATCGCAAATTCAGGTGATGTCAAGCACCGAATTTGACTTGCTTGATCTAGGTTGCCACTTGCTTCTTTGACTGCCACAATGTTGGGGATTTCTGCCAATCGAGCTACTGTCTCCGGCAACATATTTTGGCCTGTGCGACCGGGGATGTTATATAACATTATAGGCAATTCTGGAGCAGATTCCGCGATCGCCCGAAAATGATTGTACAAACCTTCTTGCGGTGGCTTGTTGTAATAAGGAACCACCTGCAAACAGCCGTCTAACCCTAGTTTAGCTGCTTTTTGCGTAGCTTCGATTGCTTCTGAGGTCGAATTCGATCCGGCTCCTGCGATTACCAAAGCTTTACCGGCAACTGCCTTTTGTACCACCTGAAATAATTGGTACTCTTCATCCCAGCTCATAGTGGGAGATTCGCCCGTAGTTCCGCACACTACTAAGCTATCCGTACCGCGATCGGCTAAATGAACTGCCAATTGTTCTGCTACCGCATAGTTAACACTGCCGTCTTCTTTAAACGGCGTAATCATTGCAGTCAGAACCCGTCCAAACTTTACCACACTTTCTCCGATTTTAGACTGTTGATTTTTGATTTTAAATTTTTGATTTCAGATGAAAGGTTTATCTAAAATCTTCATTTCAATTACCGTATTGCCAGCTTCCCGCTAAATAGAAGCCGCCTGCGCTGGGATTCGCAGCAAATCTTTGTCTGCGAGCAACTCGGCTATCTGCACCGCATTTAAAGCCGCCCCTTTGCGAATTTGATCGCCGCACAGCCAAATCTCCAACCCGCAGGGGTGAGAAATATCTTGGCGAATCCTGCCGACTAGCACTTCATCCTTACCGCTAGCCTCGGCGGGCATCGGGAAATAATTAGCTTGCCAGTCTTCTACCAGCTTAACGCCGATCGCCTCTTTTAAGATTTCCCTAGCGTCGATCGGGCTAAAAGGCTCTGCAAACTCCAGGTTAATCGCCTCGGAATGGGCGCGGAGTACGGGAACCCGCACGCAAGTCGCACTAATTCTCATCTCGTCCGTACCAAAAATCTTCCGAGTTTCGTTCACCATTTTCATCTCTTCCTCACAATACCCCAAATCGTTAATCGGTGTATTGTGCGGAAACAAGTTAAAAGCCAAGGGGTAGGGAAAAATCTCGGTTTTGGGAATTTCCCCTGCCAAAATTGCTCTAGCTTGATCTTTCATTTCCTCCATAGCCCTTGCGCCCGCGCCGCTGGCAGACTGGTAAGTCGCTACAACTATGCGCTTGACTGGTTTAACTTTGTGCAGAGGCCAAACGGCAACTGCCATCAAAATCGTCGTGCAGTTGGGATTAGCAATGATACCTCGGTGAGCTGCCGCCGCTTGGGGATTGACTTCGGGAACCACTAGCGGTACGGTCGCATCCATGCGGAAAGCGCTGGAATTGTCGATTACCACGGCCCCGGCGGCCACCGCTTTCGGAGCCCAGAATTTAGAAGTAGAGCCGCCGGCTGAGGCTAGCACTAGATCTACATTATCGAACGATCGCTCGGACACTGCTTCAACTGGCAGCATCTCGTCGCCGAAAGGCAATTTTGTACCTGCTGAACGTTCCGAAGCCAGCAGCTTCAAGTTGGAAATCGGAAAACTCCGGCTGTGCAATAGTTCTAGCAACTCGGCACCGACTGCGCCGGTAGCTCCTAAAATGGCAACTCGATAGGATTGAGACAAATTAGTTTCCTCCAAAAATTAAAGTCTAAACATCGAAATCTAAAATTTAAATAACCGCAATACTAAATATCAAACTCAATTAATCTTATGCGACATCGGGGCGCGATGCAGATGGCAAGGGTGCAGTTAGCCACAGCGGTCGATCGCCACCAATCCTAGTTTAGCATCTTTTGCCGTTAGCGTTAGCGAAGCGATCTCTTATGAAAGCCCGCGCCTACGGGAGGCTCATCAACGAAGAAAATCGCCCGCGCCTAATCCGCATCCGGTTAGCTGCTGATATATCTCCACTTTAGCAGACGCATCCATTGACTTTGACTGGCCACGCAGCCAAAAACATTGACATCAGGCGGCGATATATGCTATGGTGCATCGGCAATTGGTGGACTTAACCTCCACATTATTAGCAGCAAAAGCCAGTATCCTCAAACTAGAACTATTTGGCAAGATCCCAAAAAGTAGCTGGTTATGACTTACACTCTGATCCAGTAGAGGTGATTGTAGTTGTGCCGTTACAAGTCAAAGCGTACAAAAATAAAATGCAGGCAAAGTTAGATTTGTATGTATTTTATCACTATTGTTAAATATCCCAAAAAAAGCCGATGAAAGTAACCCAGGAAAAACTTCCAGCCAGTCAAATTGGTCTGGAAATCGAAGTCCCATCAGAAAAGTCAAAACAAGCTTACGAGCAGGTAATTAAACAATTCGCTCGCGAGGTCAATATTCCTGGGTTCCGCAAAGGCAAAGTTCCCCGCCAAATTTTGCTACAGCGCCTAGGCCAGACTCGCTTGAAGGCGACGGCTTTGGAAAATTTGATTAATGATTCCCTGCAAAAAGCTCTCGAACAAGAAAAAATTCCGGCAATTGGCAGTTTTGAACTGCGCACCGAATTTGAAGAGTTGCTAGAAAAGTTCGATCCAGAACAGCCTCTGACTTTTTCGGCTAAGGTTGATGTAGAACCAGAAGTGAAAATGGGGCAGTACACCGGCTTGCAGCTTCAAGCAGAAGAAGTTAAGTATGATGAAGCTCAGGTGGATGAGGTACTGGCAAAATATCGATCGGACAAAGCGACTTTAATCCCCGTAGAAGGCCGGCCCGCTCAGTTGGGAGACGTGGCTTTGGTTGATTTTTCCGGTAAATTTGCCGAAGCACCCGAAGGCGAAACTCCCGCAGAAATTCCCGGCGGCGATGCCGAAGACTTTCAAGTAGAATTGTCGGAAAATCAGTTTGTACCGGGCTTCATCCAAGGCATGATTGGGATGAATTCGGGAGAAACTAGAGAAGTTTCTGTCCAGTTCCCTGATGAGTATAGCAGTGAAGAATTGGCTGGAAAACCAGCAGTCTTTACAATTACTCTGAAAGAAATTAAGGAAAAGGAATTGCCGGAGTTGGACGACGACTTCGCCCAAGAAGTTAGCGAATTTGAAACTTTAGCCGAACTGCGCGAATCCCTGGAAACTCGGTTTAAAACAGAGCAAGAAAACAAGCTATCAGCTAATAAGGAAAAAGCTATATCAGCAGCACTGGTGCAGCTAATAGAGGTAGAAGTTCCCCAAACAATGCTCGATCGCGAAATCGATTATTTGCTGAACCAACAAGCCATGCAATTGAAAAATTATGGCATAGATATCAACCAACTGTTTACCGAAGAAAATATGGGGCCGATGCGGGAACGCTCTCGTCCCGAAGCATTAGAGAGGCTCAAACAAACTCTAGCTCTGGCAGAAGTAGCTAAGCTGGAATCCTTATCTGTTGAACCAGCAGAAGTAGCAGCAGAAGTGGCAAAAGTCAGAAAGCAGTTTCCTAAAGGAAATTTTGACCCTGAAAAGTTGCGGGAATTTGTAGGAGAAGACTTGCTCAAACAAAAAACTCTGAAATGGTTGGAGGAAAAAGGTACGATCGAACTCGTACCTGAAGGCTCTCTGACTCCCAAAGCAGAAGAAGCAGAAGAGGACGCTGAAATTTCTGAAGAAGCAGCCACGAGCACTATCGACGTGGAAGTTGTAGGCGAAGAGTAAAACTAGAGGTTGGCTACCAAAAACTACAAGTGTAGGGTGCGCACTGCGCACCTTATGCTGACTGCAAGCGCCGAACAAATTTGTTGGGATTAGTCTAGTCTGCCCAGAAATCAACCCCCCAGAACCAAGAAGCGATAATTTGTAAGTAAGTGTTTTAACTTATTTACCCTCAGAGCGCGGCGAGTCACGCCAGCTTTGCAAGTTAGAAAGCAATCTCACGCACCCATTCACTCCCATTCCCCCCCATCTGGGTTAAGACAAGGCATAATAGTTAGAAGCTGGCAGCTTAATTTAAAGCTTTCAACAGCAGCAAATTGTCTATAATCCTTGACTGGTGTCTTATGGTTGTATCTCAATCTTCCAATTACCTAATTACGAGCTATAACGATTTTGATGTCAGCTCTAGTCCCAGCAATGTAGTGCCGATGGTACTAGAACAGTCGGGGATGGGCGAGCGGGCATTTGACATTTACTCGCGCTTGCTGCGGGATAGAATCGTGTTTTTAGGAACTCCCGTCACCGACGAAGTGGCTGACTCGATCGTAGCTCAGCTATTGTATTTAGATGCCGAAGATCCAGAAAAAGATGTCCAAATGTACATCAATTCCCCCGGTGGCTCGGTGACAGCAGGCATGGCAATTTATGATACGATGCAGCAAATTCGACCAGATGTGGTGACGATTTGTTACGGTTTAGCAGCGAGTATGGGCGCATTTCTGCTAACAGCAGGAGCTCACGGGAAGCGGATGTCTCTTCCGAGTTCGCGGATTATGATTCACCAACCGCTCGGAGGCGCTCAAGGTCAAGCAGTTGATATTGAGATTCAAGCCAAGGAAATCCTGTATCATAAGCGTAAGCTGAATGAACTGCTAGGGCATCACACAGGTCAACCGATCGACAAATTAGAGGCTGATACAGAGCGCGACTTTTTTATGTCCGCCGAAGAAGCCAAAGATTACGGTTTGGTCGATCGAGTGATCGAAAAAGAAAACCTTCCGGCTGCGGGAGAAAACGTCACTGCACTGAAATAAGAGGCTGTTATGTCTAAGTACGACTCCCATCTAAAATGTTCGTTTTGTGGCAAGTCTCAAGAGCAAGTTCGCAAGTTAATCGCAGGCCCAGGGGTCTATATCTGCGACGAATGCGTTGACTTGTGCAATGAAATTTTAGATGAGGAGTTGTTTGATTCCAGTGCTGTGCCCGCGGCGGCGGCGGTTCCGAAACAGGAAACTACTCAAAAGCGCCGCGCTACCTCGGGCAAAAGTATCTCGATGAGCCAAATTCCCAAGCCGAGGGAAATTAAAAATTATCTCGACGAAAATGCGATCGGTCAAGAAGAGGCGAAAAAAGTCCTCTCGGTGGCGGTTTACAACCACTACAAGCGCCTCAGCTTTATCCATGCCAAAAATAGCGGCAAGCACCCACCAGAAGAAGTAGAACTGCAAAAATCGAATATTTTGTTAATCGGGCCGACGGGCTGCGGTAAAACGCTGCTCGCTCAGACTTTGGCGGATATGTTGGACGTGCCGTTTGCGGTGGCTGACGCGACGACTCTGACGGAAGCGGGCTATGTCGGGGAAGATGTGGAAAATATTTTGCTGCGACTGCTGCAAGTGGCAGATATGGATGTGGAAGAGGCGCAGCGCGGAATTATTTATATTGATGAAATTGACAAAATTGCCCGGAAAAGCGAAAATCCTTCGATTACGCGGGATGTCTCTGGAGAAGGGGTGCAGCAGGCGCTACTGAAAATGCTTGAGGGGACGATCGCCAATGTACCACCCCAAGGCGGCCGCAAGCATCCCTATCAAGACTGCATCCAAATTGATACCAGCAATATCATGTTTATTTGCGGGGGCGCTTTTGTCGGCCTGGACAAAGTGATCGAGCAGAGAACTGGTAAAAAGTCAATGGGTTTTATTCAGCCGGGAGAAGCTGTGCCGAAGGAAAAGCGGGCCGCCGATGTCCTCAGGCAACTGGAACCAGACGATTTGGTAAAATATGGGATGATTCCAGAGTTTATCGGGCGGGTGCCGGTGGCTGCGGTTTTAGATCCGCTGGATGAGGCGACGCTGATGGCGATTTTGACTGAGCCGCGCAATGCTTTGGTGAAGCAGTACCAAAAGCTGCTAAAGATGGATAGTGTGCAGTTGGATTTTGAGTCGGATGCAATTCGGGCGATCGCCCAGGAAGCCTACCGTCGCAAAACTGGAGCGCGGGCGCTGCGGGGAATTGTCGAAGAGTTGATGTTGGATGTGATGTACGAGTTGCCGTCGCGCAAGGATGTGACGCGGTGTACGATTACTAAGGAAATGGTCGAGAAGCGATCGACTGCCGAATTGTTAGTCCTTCCGTCTTCGCTACCAAAACCAGAATCTGCCTAAAAGCATCGGTTTTCAGGATAGCAATTTTACCATACAAAATTGTAAAAGTCCTGATCATCAAATTTTCGGACGGGCAAGATGCACATTCCACAAGAAAAAAAGTTTTTGTGCGATGGGAATCCTGCCCGTCTTAATTATTTTTGCCAGAAATCAATGGAATCTCGCATTCAAGCATACCTGCGCTTTGCCGCCAGCCAGCAGCGCGACACCGAGCGCATCGGGCCCTTCCTCGCTACCTTCAGCCCCCACAGCGCCAACCCTTATCTCAACTATGCGATTCCCGAAGACGGTGCCGCACCCTCCCTCGCCGATGTCAACGCGCTAATCGCTGCATACTCTGGGCGTGGGCGACAGCCACGTTTGGAATATTTCACGAAACTAGCGCCCGCTGTCGAAGAAGCCCTGATATCCGCCGGTTTCACCGTTGAGGGACGCTTACCGCTGATGATTTGCACTCCGGGCTCGGAGAAAATGCTTCCCATTCCGCCCGAAATCGAGCTAATTCTGCCAGTTTCCGATGACGAACTTTTGGGTACTGTGGCTGCACAAAATGAGGCTTACGGAGAGGCTGCACCCACCGCTGAAGATGTTGACAGTCTTCGGCAAAGTCTGGCGGCGGGTGGCATTGCGGTACTCGCCCGCGTCGCAGCAACGGGCGAACCTGCTGGCGCTGGAGTCTGCACGCCCCCGAAAAATCAAACGACGGAAATCGCGGGAATTGGTGTGCGCCCTTCTTTTCGGCGGCGGGGTGTCGCAGGGGCTTTGACGGCGCGGTTGTTGCGAGAGGCTTTTGATGCGGGTGTTGAGGTGGCTTTTTTGATGACGCTACAGGAGGAGGAATTTCGAGTTTACACTAGGGCGGGATTGTCGGCGATTGGCGAAATCTTGCACATTTCGCTGCCGCCCCAGTAGAAATTTACCAACCCATAAAATCATCCCCATCAACCTCAGCAGATAACTCAGGAAAATCCGGTTCAGATTCCAATCTAAAAGTTTCCGACTCCCAAATTTCTAAATCATCCGACAAATCGACTACTTGTCCCTCAAACATCTCAGCCCATTGTTTACTCGTATTCGCGACAGATTGAGCATCAGCCCGCACCGCTACAGCTTGAGTATTTAACTTATTCTGAGAGTCTGTAGAAATGTTTGTCTGCCGCAGCGGTTCAGAAACATTTGGTAGCTTGGTGGCGGTATTTTCAGGCGTCCAGGATGTTGTTTGCTCTGTTGCTCCGTTCCCCAAAAAATCATCGGAAATCTCAGAAGCCGCCGAGTTCTGCAAGTGTTGATTCGCATCAATAACAGAAGCAGAATTTCTAGGATTTTCGGCAACAAGTCCGTGAGAATTTGGTAAATCGCGGGAACTATTAATTTCAGCGGGATTTGTCACTCCCACTTTTACTGTGACTTGACGGTTGAAAACTTGCACAAAAGCTTCTTCAAGATTAGCTACTTTGTCTTTAACCATCTTGAGCAACGGCTGGGAACTAATCTTAACATAAGCACTATCATTGCTAAAAATTACTAGCTGTCCGTGTTGGCGGAGTAGCGATTGAGTCCCGTTGGGTCGCACGCGATCAAGTACCTGTTCCCACACTCTATCTAAATCAATTTCGCTACCTGAATTAGTTGGTGAATAATTTGTTGGATTCGTTTCAGCAGTTGGTATAGGTGCGGAAATCGGTGCGGCAGGTGTGCTTTCTGTGCGATCGGCAATAGGTTGCGAAGTTGGATGTTGATTTTGAGGTTTGGCTGCCGGAGGCTGTTCGATATCAGTTGTGGAACTCCCCCCCTTAGCAAGGGGGGGTTGGGGGGGGTGAATTTGGGATTGAGCAATATTTCTACCTGGTTCGGCTGTTGGTTGTGGCTGAGTTCTAATGGCTGAGGGCAATAATCCCAACAGGGTCACTTCCAGCCACAATCGCGGCTGAGTGGTGTTTTTAATTTGCACTTCGTGGGTTTGCAAGTGTTTTTGACCTGCTAAAATTAACTCGGCATCCCAATTGCGGGCAAAATTGCATAGTTTTTCCCAAGTCGCGGCTGTTAAAGCGACTAAATCTGAGCGTTTTGGTGCTGCTTTGGCTATGAGCAAATCTCGGTAAAAGCTGGCGAGACTTTGCAGCACGATTAGCGGTTCCCTGCCACGATCCATTAGGTGACGGGTCATGTCTATTAATGCTGTAGAGTCATCGTTTGCGATCGCTTGCAGCAGTTCCATTAAGTCGTTTTCGGGGACTGCGCCGACTAAATCCCAAACTTTTTCTACTGTTATTTGACCGGGAAATAAGCTGAGTTGGTCTAGCAAGCTTTCGGCGTCTCGCAGTCCTCCTTGAGCAATTTGACCAACCATTTGTATTGCATCGCTGGCAATGTTGATGTTTTCTAATTGGGCAATTTTGTGCAAGTGGGCGGTCATTGAGTCGAGGGGAATCCGGCGGAAGTCGAATTTTTGGCAGCGTGAGATGATGGTTGGTAAGACTCTTTGAGGGTCGGTTGTGGCGAGGACGAATACGACGCGATCTGGTGGTTCTTCTAAGGTTTTTAATAAGGCATTAAATGCCTGGTTGCTGAGCATATGAACTTCGTCGATTACATATACTTTATAGCGACACTGTACGGGGGCAAATTGCGCTCGTTCGATCAAGTCCCGGATGTTGTCTACTCCGGTGTTGCTGGCCGCGTCGATTTCGATGACATCTAGGGTGGAACCTCTGGCAATTTCTTGGCAAACGTTGCATTTGCCGCAGGGTGTTGGGGTGGGAACGCCGGTAGAAATACAGTTGAGGGATTTGGCGAAAATTCTGGCGCTGGAGGTTTTGCCGGTGCCTCTGGGGCCGGTAAATAGATATGCTGGTGCTATGCGCTGTTGCAGGATGGCGCTGGTTAGGGTTTGGGCGATCGCCTCTTGACCGACTAATTCGGCAAATGTCTGAGGGCGATATTTGTGGTGGAGGGGTTCGTAGGTCACGATCGAATATTGGTGGTATTAGCTGTAATCTTAGCTAAGGACACGTTGTTCGATCGCAAAGAGAGTTCGACTCTCACAGCCAGCCGCCCGGTGGACTGGCAGGGCGGGAGCGATCGAACAGTAGCAATTAGCACCCCAGCGAGAGTCCGCCCCTCGATCGTCCGGGTGATGGGTTGTTCGGAGAGAAGTGTTTTTTGCGATCGATCGCAGAGTTACTATTAGTTTATGTGTATCTACTGTTCTTTTGCCTAGAAACGGAGCTCGCCGAACCAACATTTTTTTGACTTATATTGGTATAATCTATCACAGACAATTCACCATTTCTTTTTGCCAGTGCCAGCGCGGGATTTTCCGATATTTCGGGAACTTGCTTGCAGTTAAAGATCGAGTATTAATTAGAGGGTGCGTCTTCGAGTTGCAGAAATCCAGTTGTATCAAGATGGTGGTGGAATGATGTCAATGTTGGTCGATCGAGTTGCACTGCCAGCTCTACTCTGGAGTCCTGTATAAATATAGCGTCAAAATTTACCCTTTAAAAGCCCATGTCAACCCAAATCATCCTTGTAGAACCAAGGTTGGCAGTAGCCTCTCCCAAACCCAAACAGGCTAAACATTCCGGTTTAGCCTCAGATCAAATCTTGATGGGAGCGTCGGGATTACTGTTGTTATTGCTTGTCGGTTTAGCTGTGTTTAGCAAGCTAAAAATGGACAGTTTGAGCAAGAAACTAAACTTTGAGGAATTCAGAAATCGAGAACTCCAGAAAAAATACAAGATGGCTCTGGAAACTCTGTCAAAGATGGAGAAAAATCCCGACCTCATCCACTCGCGAGACTTTAATTTAGACTACCTGAGAATGCGGATGGCGGAAGAAGTTTTTCACTTTGCCATTGTGAACCAAATTAAAGTAAAAGTCAAAGATAAAATTAGTATTGCCCTGCGTCCGACTCAGAGTAGTGTAGGAGACAAAAGTGGGAATGCGGGCAGTGGCAGACAAGTGGATTCGATGTTTGATATCGAATACGAAACTGGCGATCCGGCAGTAAAAATAGAAAAGCGAGTGCTGTTTCGGATTCAAATTAAGCTGATGAAACTGCCGACTCAGGCAACATCGGCAACAATTAATCAAATTATTGACTGTTTGGAAACTTACCTTAGTCCTTCCGACGATCACGACAGTTGGCAGCCGACAATTCAAGGTCGCATCGTTCACATTGAGTGGGATCAAAAAGCAAAGCCAACGCCGATGTTGGTGCTGGAACAGTCAAATGAAGGGGTGAATGTCACCTTTAGGACTACTAGAGCGGCCGCGGGCAGACCAGGGAATGAAAATGATAGTGCGTTGGCCGCTGTTAAGGGTTCAAAAGTAACGAAAGGTACGACAAAGATGCCCGGTAAAAGTTCATCTAAGAGTTCTACAAAGACAGGGGTGAAGCGCCCTAGTTCCCGCAAATAAGTTGATGTTAATTAACGTTATTTGCCGGAAAGAACGCCGGTTGTGGCGGTTGTGGCTGTGTCTTGTGCGAGGTGGCCGTCTTCCATGTGAATAATGCGATCGGCTATATCTAAAATGCGGTTGTCGTGGGTGACAAGCAAAATGGTACAGTGCTGTAATGTGGCTAAACCTCGCATGATTTCTACCACATCTCGACCTGATTTGCTGTCTAGGGCTGCTGTGGGCTCGTCTGCTAATACCAATTTTGGCTGACTGACTAACGCGCGGGCGATCGCAACTCTTTGTTTCTGTCCGCCAGAAAGACTGTCCGGGTAATAATCCATTCTGTCACCCAACCCTACAGCTTCCAACATTCCCTCTATTTTATCATTAGTTTCTTGCTCAGAAAGATGGTTGTGCAGTTCCAGAGACATTTGCACATTTTGCCGCGCTGTTAAACATTTCAGCAAATTATGAGCTTGGAAAATATAGCCGATGTCGCGGCGGACTTCTACTAATTTATTTTTCTTAGTTCCGCGCAATTCTTGGTCAAGAATTTTCAAGCTACCTTCTTGGATCGATCGCAAACCTCCAATCAAGGTTAACAATGTGGTTTTGCCAGACCCAGAAGGCCCAGTCATTAGCACAATTTCGCCCGGATCAATTTCGAGATTGATGTCAAATAATGTCTGCTTCTGAAGTTGTCCTTCGCCGAAGGAATGATTGAGATTTTTAATTGAAACAACTGGTTTAGCGTTCATAAATAATTGACGATCGCTCCTTGTTTTGGCATTATTTAGCGAGGAAGAGTCTCGAATGTTCGATCGCTCCCTATTCCTATCCTCAAAAAATGGAGCAACAGCCAAGGCTCAAATGAGATCCGGATCGATGCCCTGCGATCGCAAATAAGCCGCCAATCGCTCTTTTTGTTCTCGTTCGCGATCGGCGCGTTGAGTCTCAGAATCGGCGCGTTGAGTCTCAGAATCGGCGCGTTGAGTCTCAGCATCGGCGCGTTGCCGTTCCTGTTCGGCGTGGAGGCTCTCCAGTCTAGCTCGCTCACTTCCCGTCAACAACAAATTTCCCTCGCGATCCCACCAGCGCAACCAATGTTGTGTCTGATTTTGATAGCTACCAGACCACACGCCCAACTCTATACCCATCAGGTCGATCGGGTAATGTCCGCGATCGTTCGGTTCCAAGCGGTGATATCTAGTATTTACGCAATTGTAGACTTCTAATTCATTGGTTTGGATCTTGTAAATAGCGTAGTAGGGAATTCTGATAATCCGCTCGTATACCCAAAACTTTCCCGGTTTCTGGTTTCCCCCGGATGGCAAAGCAGATAAAGGAGTATTGTCGAGTTCTTCTGAACCATCACCGCTAGCAAATTCGATCGCAATTAACGGCACCATATACTCGCGCCACAACACGTAGGAACGCCGATATTGCCCGTCTAAGCGGGGAGGCACGTTAGGGACGTAGAACCAGTCAGGTGCTTCGGCTCCGCGTTCGGGAGGCTCGGTTTCGCGCCAGTAGATGCCACAATCTTGCCCGATCGCATACTGTCCGTCGGGATGCAGATTTTGTAGGGTAATTTCTAGGGAGTCCGTGAGCAAGATGCTCTGAGGATGTTCTTGAAAGTTCTTCACAAACGTGCCGTCAGATTCTGGGAGTTGGGTGTGATCGGGAAAGGCGGGAGGCAACGCTGTGGGGTTGAAGCTTTGGGTCATAGCGCAGAACCGAGGGAGAGTGCGATCGAGATGAATGCTATCTTAATAGCATAGCGTTATAGCGTTAGAGCCATAATTACTTAGGCAGAACTTATTAATTAATTAATTCCCTAAAAAATATCTGCTGGATCGGCCGCCTGCAACTTCCTAACTGCGATCGCCCCCGACACAGAACACATAACAACTGTCATTACAAACACAGTTACAGCCTTCCCTACAGTCATATACATCGGCAAACTCGTAGCACTTCTCCCTAAATTGTACAGCACTACAGAAATCCCAAATCCAGGCAAATAACCAAGAATTGCCAGAATCAAAGCTTCTTGAAACACCACGATCAAAAAGTAAAAATCCTTATATCCCATCGCCTTCAACGTCGCGTATTCCGGCAAATGATCGGTAACATCAGTATAAAGAATTTGATAAACAATCACTATCCCCACAATAAATCCCATTGCCGCGCCGAGAGTGAAAATAAATCCGATTGCTGTACCTTCTTCCCAATACTTTCTCTCAAAAGCTACAAACTCTTCCTTTGAAGCAATTCGCACATCTGACGGCAAAGTTGCCCTCATTTTTTCGACAACAGCCTTCACATCCGTTCCCGGCTGCAAGTGCACAATACCGATATCAATTAAACCTTTGGTTCTCCGCGTCGCAAAAATCCGCAGAAAGTTCAAATCGCTGGTGACAATATTTCCATCAGCACTGAAAGATGCCCCTAAAGTAAATAAACCATCTACCACAATGCGGCGGTTGTCAACTTCTGTTTCAACAGGTTTTCCCTGGTTGAAATATTCCACTACTGGCCCAAATTCCGGGCGGGAAGCTTGGTCAAATAAAACCACATCGGCAATTTTGATTTTGTCCAAATTATTTTGGATTTCCGGCAGATCAAAAACCGGACGAGTCGGGTCAAAACCTATGACCATCAATTGGCGGGTTTTGCGCTCGTTTGGATCGGGATTTTTCCATAATCCAAAGCCTAGATATACCGGGCTAATTTCTGTAACGCTGTTAAAACTCAAGGCTTGATACAAGCGACGCTGGGGAAAACTTTTCATGGCTATTAAAGCCGTAGATTGAGTGCTGGTGATGAAAATATCCCCTTTTAACTTCGCATGAAAGCTGACGGAACTTTCAAATAGTGCGTCTTTAAATCCAAACTGCATAAACATTAGTAAATCGGCAAAACCAATCCCGGCTAGCGCGATGACTAAGCGCATTTTTTCGCGGGTTAACTGTGCCCAAGCTAGCTGTATTTTTGCCATATCTAATTAAGGAAGAAGGAAGAAGGAAGAAGGAAGAAAAAAGGAGCAAGAAACAAACAAGCAAAAACAAGGGGGTTTGATTTAAAAATACTATTATTTAGATAGCTATTTTGACTTCAACCTGCAAGTTTGTCAGCTCAGAAACTTTTTTGCTCGATTCGGGGTCGAGGCGAATTCTTACTTCGATAACTCTAGCATCGGTGTCGGCGGCGGGGTCTGTATTCAGGACATCTTTTTTGCCGATTAGTTTGCCGATTCTAGCGACTGTTCCTTCTAATGTGCCTACAAAAACTGAGCTGGTAACTGTGGCGCGCTGGCCGTTTCGCACTTTGGTGATGTCGGTTTCGTAAACTTCGGCTATGGCGTACATTTGATCGGTACGGCCTAGTTCTACGATGCCGTCTTGAGTGTTGATGCGTTCTCCTTGTCGGGTGTTAACTTTGAGGATGGAACCGGATACGGGTGCTTTGACATAGCTTAAGTTTAAGTCTACTTGGGCTTTTTGTTTGGTGGCGATCGCACTTTCGACGGCGGCTTGGGCGGCTTGCACATCTTCGGGACGAATTTCGGCAATTTGGTCTAGATTTGCTTTGGCTTGATTGATTTGTTCTGCGCCGGTTTCTGCTTTTTGCTTGAGCATTGCTTCGGCTTGATTGATTTCTTCTCTGCCCGTTTCTATCTTTTGATTTAAAGTGGCTCTAGCTTGGTTAATTTCCTCCCTGCCTGTTTCTAATTTGCGTTTGAGATTGGCGCGGGATTGATTGATTTCCTGCTTGCCTGTTTCTACTTTTTGTTTGACTGTGGCTTGATTTTCAATTATTTCCTGTCGCAGTGTTTGTACGGTTTTTTCTAATATAGCTTCAGCTTCTTTAACTTTCTGGCGGCCTGTCTCTACTCCTAAGCGTTTGGTATCGTAGGCTGAAGCAGAGATTGCGCCTGTTTCGGAGAGTTCTTTATTACGTTGTTCTTCGGCTTGGGCGTTGGCTAATTCGGCTTTTAGTCGATCGACTGTAGCATTTTGAGAGGTAATTTCGCCACGCACTTGAGCTTCCAGCCTGGCAAGTTTAGCTTGCTGTACCTCTGTCTCTCGTTGCAGTTGTGCCTCAAATTTGGCAAGATTAGCTCGTTCGGCTTCGGTTTCTCGTTGTAGTTGAGCCTCAAATTTAGCGACGTTAGCTTGTGCAGCTTCGATGTCTCTTCGCATTTGAGCTTCTAAGCGGGCAACATTTGCTCCTTCGCCTTCGGTTTCTCTTTGACGTTGAACTTCAGACTTGGCAACTTCGGCTTTCCCGGCGCCGATTTGGCCTGTTTTTGCGCCTGCTTGAATTTTCGCTAATTCTGCTTGTTTGACTTTGACTTCTTTGTCAGCTTGTTGGAGGATTGCTTGGAGTCGATCGCGCGTATCGAGAACTGCTATGATTTGTCCTTGACTGACGCGATCGCCCTCTTCGACTTTCAACAGTTCAATTCTCGCGCCCTCCGACGCCGAAGGGGCAGACAATTTGATCACTTCCCCCTGCGGAGTCAACCTACCCAAAGCTGTGACGCTGTTGCGGGTGGAGGCAGTAGTTGCAGCAGCAGTTGCAGCCGCCGCCTTTAACTCTTCAGCTTTTCTGATTTGAGATACTTGCCAAAAACCGAATCCTGTGGTAAGGAGAGTAGCGGCGATCGCTAAACCGATGATTCCCGGCCCTGGGGGTTTAAAAAATGATTGATCCTTATCCCGTGATTCCTTGCCCATGACTTATAGAAGTAGGTGATTTCCTGATTAAGTTTTTGCACACCTACTATGAAGTATTGTAAACTCATCTCAACTATTTAGGGAAATCAAACAGCACCTCAGTCATGTAATTTTCGGCCCAATCTTGACCGAAAGCTTTTTCGAGTACGCGGCGAGTTTTGTCGTTTTGCTGCTGCTGCGTACAGTAGTAAATTTGAGCGTCGAGAATTTTCGATGCTTCGGCGGCAGAAACTGGTTCGCAAGCCACTGCGAGTTTGCAGTGAATTTCCACGTAGGATTCAACTATGTCGATAAATCGGCTTTCTTCTTCCGGTGAATCTGGCCGCACAAACAGGCAAAATTCCGAAAAAATATCGCCCCATTCAGGAATTTGGCGGGGACAAGAAAATTGGTTAACCGGCAGAGTTTCCAGTTGGGTGCGATAGGTTTCCGACAAAGTTCGATCGGGATTAAGGGGAGAAAGGTCTGCGATCGCCGCGCTAACTTGACCTTTGCCTGCTACGATGTCTGTGCCGAACATCGGCAAAGCATAATTCGGTCTCGGAAACATCACGCAGTGCAGGATATCCAGCAGCGGCCCGACTTTAGCGAGTTCGAGGTGTATTTTGCGGAACTGGGGAGTTTGATAGCAGCGGTTTTCTATGATCAGTTTTTCTCCTTCCAAGCGCCCTTCTACGTATCCCAACTCAGCGGGGAGGTGGTAGGGTTCGAGGTCGAGGTACCGACGCCATACTGATTCTATCCGGTCTGCTAATTCGCGGATGAGAGGGTGCTGTTGCTCGCGCAGGGAAGACTGGG
Source organism: Microcoleus sp. A2-C3 (assembly GCF_036706065.1). Lineage (NCBI taxonomy): Bacteria > Bacillati > Cyanobacteriota > Cyanophyceae > Oscillatoriales > Microcoleaceae > Microcoleus > Microcoleus sp. A2-C3. Next base: position 30,843 of record NZ_JAUBVX010000028.1, read on the forward strand.
ATATTTCTAACATTTCTATTTATCGGGCGATCGCTTAATAAAACTTGATTCTACGGTTGCAGGATGCAGTAAAAAAGGTAGATACTTTTAAGGATACCAGCAGAGCGACGTGCGATCGAGTAAGTTTTACAGAAAAATCTGCCCAAGATAGAAAGCCCTGCGACTTGAGTCTAGGTATTCCCAGCGGCACGGGGCAATAAATTGCCCTAAAAACCAGAGTAATAGGTAACATTTGCCGAAACTCTCCGCTAAAATGAATGCACTAGCGGTAATTCGCAGAGAAAAAGCCAAGTAGGTAAGCACGGAGATTTTGTATGTTTGGTCTGGGATTGCCCGAATTGGGCATTGTTGCGGTAGTCGCTATTCTAATTTTTGGGCCCAAAAAAATTCCTGAGTTGGGAAATGCTTTGGGCAAAACGCTGCGGAGTTTCAAGGAAGGGGTCGGTCAAGCTGATGATGAATCTACCCAAAAGGAGAAAGACAAAGAGGAAGAGCCAACTCTAGGAAAGTAATTTGCTGAACTTCCTGTAACAAGAAACAGCAATGCTTTGTCATAGTATATGTAGAGAATGTTTCATTTGGCAGTGCCCATATTTTTAAATAATAGTGCGTTGGTAATCAGCCAGATAGCCTTCAAAAATACCCAGAGCGGTATCGTATTTCTGGCTAATTTTTGTTTTTGTTGTTTGCCGAAAGTCTCGTCGGTTGTTGGCAATATGCCCGTGTTTTTTGGCGAGGATTGGATAATTAATATTTTTTGGCGTTTTTTGAGGCTTTTCTTCCCGATTTTAGGTTGCCTAACTGTTTGTTTCGATGGATATACTGCAATTTCCCTAGCTTGATTTTCGCCTTTTTTAGGGAAACTGGCAGTTGTATTTTTTTACCGTCACTCCCGGCAGAGCAACGTGGATAATCCTAAGTCTATGCCCGTAGGTTCTGTAACGGGATGGTACAAAGGGGGGAGTTTTTAGGCTTTTACGGCAAAACTGACGTACCATTTATCTGCCGACCTACTGATTGTAAAGGTTTGAGAACAGCGGCAATCCCGATCGACAAAGCAGCACAGTCTGTTTTGAGGGTGGCTGTTTGAGCGATCGCGGCAGTCAAGTCCGGATGCTCCGATCTATTCTGGCAAATGCCTCCCGCGAGGGATGTCGCAGGCTGCAAAATCTGCAATTCGATAAATGGCGTACAGGAGAGATTTGATGGTAAAATAAAATTTGGTAACTCCCATCGGTGCCACAGTTTCGGAAAACGTCAGGAACCCCATAGCTAAAAGCTAGGGGCTTGAAAGAGCAATCTAACAAGCCATTCTGACCAGACCACCTAGCAATAGGTAGCCGTTATTTGAGTCACGACACCAGGCGAATGCGTAGCTAGTTCCCTGCTCTGTCATTTGCAGTTAAACAGTTCCAAGGTCACTGGAACAGTGCGGCAAGTCTAACAAGCTCTTATAACAGGTCGAAGCTAACATTACCCCAGAAATGGGAGTTCGGAGACAACCATATCTCCACAGAGGGGCAACCATACCCCTCTTTCCAGAAAGGGAATTTTCAAGGCGAGGGTCGTCGCAACCACGTTCCTCCCCATGTCTAAAGCCAGGGGCTTCCCGCTCGTTTTTTGGTGAAACTGGCCAGTCCATAGGGCTGTGCCTTCCGATGTAAAACCCAAAGTACGTTAACTGTAAACAGGCAATCTTTTTTGATTAAATACACTGCGCAGGAGAACTGACAAATGCTACAGCGCAAAATCTATCAACTCTGTTGTGATGGTCGTGAGGTTTCTATTTTTCTTCGAGATCAGCAACGTTGGATAGAGCGCGCTCGTATCCTAGATATTGAAGGGGATCTAGTCACGCTGCGCTACGAAACCGACGAAGAAGACGAAATTAGCTCCTGGGAAGAAATGGTGCGTCTAGAGAGTATTGGAGCTGTTTCCCAGAAGTTGGCTTCGGTGTCGAGAACTAACTGCGAACCCCTAGTTACTGACGATTGTCCCGAAGCCGAGCAAATTCGCAATCACTACCCGGACTCGAATTTAGAATAGTTTTGAGCTAGAGCTTGAGGCAAAAAGAATAGTTGGGGGAAAGGAAAACGACTTTTCTCCCTTTTTTGTGGATGAATTGGGCAAAAAACCCGGTTGAGGGGAAAAATCTACTGGATTGTCACCAATCAAGCTGGTTTTGTATTTAAATTTAAGCTCGATCGCAGGTTTTCCAGTCTGCGCCACCAGAACAGTCCCGGACGCAGAACCCAAATAGCGATGTTTGGGAATCAGGAGTGCGTTTACGCCGGGGAGGATCTCAATCGCCATCTATTTCCTCATCTAAGAAAAGTTCGGACTCCGGTATCGCTTCAAATACCGGACAGTAACCGTCGGGGGTAACTTTAAAGCCAAATAAAGCACTGGACTGGTTCCAACAGCGCTGGCCGCGGTAGTGCTGGCAATTGCCACAGCATTCTAGGTTAGCCTGAACGGCGCTGCCTTGAAACAGCAGTTCCCGCTGGGAGATGCCACGCAGTACGAGTTCTTCGCCTTGCCAGCGTGCTTCTACTAAACCTGTATCGGCAAAATTTGCCCACCGAGGATCGGCTGTAATCGGACTTGGCAAGCTAATTGCTACTTCTGTACCTAATTCGCTGAGTTCTCCTTCATAGTTAGTTTCGGGGATGGCGGGCTGCAAAAACATTTCCCCGATCGGCAATTCGACAACTGTTCCTACCGCCGGAGTGTGCAACTGGTAGCGGTTTCGCAGCTCGTCCAAGTTAGCCAAGTCAGCCAAATATGCAGGGGAACCGTGCACTAAAATTACGTGCTGGGGACGCAAATTGTGGATGAGCTGGGTAGTTCCCGGCCCGTCGCAGTGATCGGCTAGCAAATAAGTTTCAATGAGCCGAACTCCTGATTCGGCCCAATTGCCCAGCCATTCCCTGGTGGGATATCCAGGTTTGTGAGGTGCGAGTAAAATCCAAGGATTTGTGCGATCGGCAACGTACAAACCCAAATCAGCTATTTGGTCAGTAATCACAATACACGGCGTTTTGCCCAATTCGGCTCGCTGTTCGGCAGACAGCCGGCGCACGCGGGGTTTTACCCTTTCGTCCCAAAACAAAGGTTGGTGGAGAGCAAAATTTTGGACGGCGGTGGGAAAATGGGGCAGCAGTTCCAGATAAGCGTCGCAGCCGTCGGCGACAGTGCCGTCCACCCAAATATCCAAGTCGCGGCCGGTAAAGTAGTGGTGGCTGCGGAGTAGCATCAGCAATTCTTGACCTAAACCTAGGGCGGGCGCAGGTAGTAGTACCGAGTACCCGTCGGCGATCGCCCGGTGGATGCGATCGGCTAATTGATTTTCCAGTTGTCGGCGGTGAGGGTGGCGCGCCGTGCCGTAACTGCCTTCCAAAATTAACACGTCCGGCTTCATGCCCCGGAGTTCTCCCAGCGGCAAACCTTCCACCAAACGAGAATTCGACAGAAAAAAGTCGCCGGTGTAAACCAGGGTGTAGGTGCGGTGGGGGGCTTGATAAGTTAGGAGCACAGTCGCCGCTCCCGGCAAATGGCCCGACGGGAACAACTGCACGCTCAGTCCCCGGTGCAGTTCGATCCGCGACTGCCAGGGCAGTGCCTGACAGAAATGGGACTCCGGCTGCTGAGCCTGGGACGGCCAGTTGAGCGGTAGCAGTCGCGCTGTCACTTCGCTGGCGTAAATTGGCAACTGGGGGAAAGCTTGGTGGAGTGCTAGCAAACCTCTGGCGTGGTCGGAGTGGGCGTGGGTACACACCACGAAATCGGCTGGCAGCGATCGATCTAGTGTCGCTGACAGGGGTGCGACATCCTCTATACCGCAGTCGAGTAAAATGCGGTAGGGCCCCATTCGCACTAGCAGACAGACCCCTTCCTCTGCGTGGCCTGCGCCGTAAGGTAAACAATCGAGATCCATCACTGCGGTTAGCTCCCTGTGCAAGCGCGCAACTTGCAGTATCGCAACATCTAAATGTTGGCTGCGACTGCATTCATTCGATCGAGTTGAGTCTTGGACACAAAAACCAGGTTTGATGGACGACAAGACTTTGTTGCCGCCGTCGCTTCGGTAAAAAACCCGATCGCTCAAAATTCTGGTGCGTCTGCCCTGGACTTAAATTTTTCCTATCGGGCTCCGGTTCCCGTCGTGCAAGCAAAGTAACTGCACTTAAAATTTGATGCCCGGAGAGGAAAGCGATTTTCCGAAGGTATTGGCAGAAATGGGCATTCGGCCTTCGGCAAAGTTCATGCTAGTGGTTCTTGCATCAAAAGTTACATTTTATTGCACCTTGTAAGAGCAGCAAACTCGGTCTCATAAGCTGAGTTTTAAACCTTGTTCATAATTTGCGCCTACTAAAAGCTAGTCTTTTTTATGAGAAGATTTTAATTCAGTAGCCCAAAGATGTTGACAAAACCTTACAAATCTTTATCTATAGGGTGTTGAGCGCGGTTTATAGTCCAATAATCCAAACTTGGAGAACCAGACTCATGCTGACGAAGTGCTTTGATCACGAAGATAGCGGCTTTATGAGTTCGATCGGTTTCTTTGTAAAAGTTTGATACATTTTTCTAAGCAAACCTTGTGGCGATCCAGGAGACATATCTTGCAGTGTCGATCCCTTTTCTTGGGCTAACTCTCGAATTTTTAGCCTGACTCGCCCCATTGGTGCGCCCTCAATCTTCCAAAATCTCGACTAAATCTTCCATCGTCACGTCGAAAGCGCGGGCAATTTTGTAGACAGCAGACAAATCGACTGTGTTCAAAGTATCGCGCTGAACGTAGCTTCTGACAGTGTTGTAATTGACTCCGGATCGATCGGCAACTTGCTTTAGCGTCCAACCCTTTTGTTCAGCTAGTTCTCGAATCCGCAGTCTAACGTATCCCATGTTTTAACTTGACATTGATGCGTATGCAACATATAATATCTATGTACATTAAAAACGATCGCCCTCCTAGCCTCGAAAACTTAAGGGCGATCGCTTTTCTAGCCAACCCCGCTTTCGGCGGGGAAACATTACCCTATGATACCAACATCAAGGCCAAAATTAAACACTCATCCCTGGTGCATCGTGCGGCAACTGCCAAATATGCAGCGATTGGTAGTGGCGCGCTTCCATCGGCGTGGCGATGCTGACGGCTATATCCAGATTTTACGGCGGTTGTTGCCAAATACTAAACACGCGATCGTTTTTGATACGACAGGGGCCGAGAAATTGCCAGATGCTCGGACATCTGAGATAGAGCGAATGCTTTAACGGATAAGTGCGATCGCCCTTTTGTGCTTGAATTGGTAAGCGATAAATCGTGAAGGGCGATCGGCTTTCTTGTCTTAATGCTAACCGAAAAGGCGATCGATCGACTTAGATTGGTAATTAGTAATAACGACAAAGTATTTAGTTGTGTCACCTGCTAATTTAGCAAAAACTAATTATAAAGGTAAGTATTGAACTTGGTTAACTAAATCTTCGGGTTCGTTGGCTTTCCCAATTATTTCTAAGTCCCGGACGCATTCCCCAACGGTTACATATTGTTGATGCGCGTAAATAACTCCACTAAATTTTACTCCCTCTTGCTGGCGACGGTTGGCTATTACTAAAAAATCATCATCTTGGGTAAATATAACGCGATCGAGGTCAGTAGCGCGATCGAGTAAAATAGTGTCAGGCGTGCCAGTTCTGCCATCTTCTTGTACCGTGATAACGTCTATACCGCGCAACTTTAAACCATTTATAATTGCCCGGCGAACGTGTTCATCCATGTAAAGGGCTAGAGTCATTTAATTAGCCCCTGGGTGCGAAGTTTTTTAACCAAAGCAGATTCACCCGCTTCTTGACGTAATTTTTCAACATTCTCAAGTCGTCGCTGTATATCGGCGTCTAGTTCTTCTTTGTTATCCCAGTAGTAAGCTAAGGTAGAATAAATTTGACTCATGCTTAAATATGGGTGTTGAAATTTAATTTCTTCGGGACTCCAGCCAAAAGCAAGATGACCGGAAACTAATTCAATTACTTTCATGGTTGTTCCCGCAATGTAGGGAACGTTGTTTTCATTCAGTTCTATATACTTGTGTTGAGTAGCGGTCAAGTTCATATAGTTTGCCTCGTTACTGAATTCAGTAAAATTATAACAGATTATGGCTCATAATCCCCGTGCAGCTAACAGTTAGCCCTCAGCAGCTAACAAGATAAGCATTTTTTATATTGACGGCGCACAATTTGTTTATTATAATTACCAGGCCATAAATAGCAAAATTTTTACGCCTAACAATTTTCTCAAATAACAGGTAAACTATTCTAACGTTTGCGCGTACCGAACGCCGCAGGCATAACCTATATCTGTTAAGGATTCGTCCTAATTCTTAGGAGCGGGATTTTAAAATATGCATCTCAGCGAACTGACTCATCCAAACCAATTACACGGCCTCTCGATTCATCAACTTGAACAAATTGCCCGACAAATTCGAGAAAAGCATTTAGAAACAGTAGCTGCCAGTGGCGGACACCTAGGCCCCGGATTGGGTGTAGTCGAACTCACCTTAGCACTCTACCAAACACTCGACCTCGATCGCGACAAAGTTACCTGGGATGTCGGCCACCAAGCTTATCCGCACAAATTGATCACCGGCCGCTACAACAATTTTCACACTCTGCGCCAAAAAGACGGCGTTGCAGGCTATCTCAAGCGCTGCGAGAGCAAATTTGACCACTTCGGCGCCGGTCACGCCTCCACGAGCATTTCCGCAGCGCTGGGAATGGCTATGGCGCGCGACCTCAAGGGAGAAAACTTTAAAACTGTAGCAGTCATCGGCGACGGCGCATTGACAGGCGGCATGGCACTGGAAGCGATTAACCACGCGGGCCATATGCCGAAAACCAATTTGATGGTGGTGCTCAACGATAACGAGATGTCAATCTCGCCCAATGTCGGCGCAATTACCCGCTATTTGAACAAAATGCGACTCTCGCAGCCGGTGCAGTTTCTCAAAGATAACTTAGAGGAACAATTCAAACAGATTCCCTTTGTGGGCGAAACTTTTACCCCAGAAATGGAACGCCTCAAAGAAGGCATGAAACGGTTAGCAGTGTCCAAAGTTGGAGCCGTAATTGAAGAATTGGGCTTTACTTACATGGGCCCGGTTGATGGACACAATTTGGAAGAGTTAATTGCTACTTTCAAACAAGGTCATACTATCCAAGGCCCTGTGTTAGTTCACGTGGTGACAGTGAAGGGCAAAGGATATGCGATCGCCGAAAAAGACCAAGTAGGATATCACGCCCAAAATCCCTTTAACTTAGCCACCGGCAAAGGCATTCCATCCACCAAACCCAAGCCTCCCGCTTACTCGAAAGTCTTTGCCCACGCCCTAGTCAAGCTAGCAGAAGATAATCCAAAAATTGTCGGCATTACCGCAGCAATGGCAACCGGAACTTGCCTGGACAAACTTCAGGAAAAACTGCCCAAACAGTACATTGATGTCGGGATTGCCGAACAGCACGCCGTCACTTTATCTGCTGGTTTAGCCTGCGAAGCAATGCGCCCGGTTGTAGTGATTTACTCGACATTTTTGCAGCGCGCCTACGACCAAATAATTCACGATGTCTGCATCCAAAACTTGCCAGTTTTCTTCTGTTTGGATCGAGCCGGAATTGTCGGTGCCGACGGCCCAACCCACCAAGGAATGTACGACATTTCCTTCTTGCGCTGTCTGCCAAACATGACAATTATGGCGCCAAAAGACGAGGCGGAATTGCAGCGGATGGTAGTCACGGGAATCAACCACACCAGCGGCCCGATCGCGATGCGTTACCCGCGTGGCAACGGTTACGGCGTACCTCTGATGGAAGAAGGTTGGGAAGAATTGGCGATCGGCAAAGCTGAAATTCTCCGCAACGGCGACGATGTGCTGATATTAGGTTACGGTTCGATGGTTTATCCGGCAATGCAAACCGCCGAGATTTTGAGCGAACACGGCATCGAAGCAACAGTCATCAACGCGCGTTTTGTCAAGCCTTTGGACACTGAATTAATCTTGCCTTTAGCACAGAGAATCGGCAAAGTTGTCACTATGGAAGAAGGCTGTTTGATGGGCGGCTTCGGTTCAGCAGTAGCCGAATCTTTGATGGATAACAATATCCTCGTACCACTGATGCGCTTGGGCGTACCAGATACATTGGTGGATCATGCAACGCCTGAACAATCATTTGCCAGTTTGGGATTAAATCCGTCGCAAATGTGCGATCGCATCTTAGCAACATTCAGCCGCAAACAATCACCCGTTAGCGTCTAATTAGCTATAATTGTAGGGTGGGCACTGCTCACCTTACTTCACCTTTACTGCACAAAAGGAGAATCAACCATGACTTATCTCAACCCAACTAGCAGAACTCCCCGGAGAAGATTGCACCCAAAACGCACACGTTCTTCAGAAGAAATAGCCCAATGGTATGCTGAAAGAGAAGCATTTTATCAGCGCTGCAAACCTATTTTCGATCGCCTAAAACCAGAATTGATTAAAACCCACTACAACTGGTACATGGCCGTTGAACCCGATAGCGGTGAATATTTTATCGACAAGGATGATATGCTAGTTGCAAACATAGCCCATGAAAAATACCCGAAAGTTAAATTGCACGTCTTTCGGATCAATGAAACTGGAGTTTGTGGCACGATATGATTGAAGGAAGATTTGGCGATCAGGACGAGCTATTTTTTGAAGTTGAATTGATTGCTGATAACGGCTTAGAATTACCTGTTGATGCCCTGCTAGATACAGGTTTTTCAGGCTGGTTAGCTATGAACGATCAAGATTTAGAGGGACTTGATTGGATATATGTGAAACAAGAAAAAATGCGAACAGCTAAAGGAGAATTTAATTTCGATCTTTATGCAGGAAAAGTGCGTCTTGAGGGTCAAGAGTTTGACATTCCCATTCACGTAGGTGCGGGAGTTCCCGAATTTTTAATCGGCCGCCAACTGTTGAAAAATCGGCGCTTGGTAGTTGATATTTCGGCGGGTGTTTTGACATTAGAAGTAAATTAATAGCAAGATGACTTTAAAAAGTTTTGATATAGTAATAGTAGGAGCAGGCCCCGCAGGCGGTCACTGCGCGAGAATATTAGCCAAATCCGGCCGCAAAGTCTTGCTTGCCGAACAAAACGACAATTTTAATAAAAACGACTTTTCCAGCGCCGCCACACCTTTAGAAACCCTCTCTCAATTCGATTTACCCGAATCAGTCATCGGCAGTTTTTGGCACAAACTTACTATTGAAACTAGCACAGTCAGTCAAACTTGGGAGTCTCCCGAAAACTTGGGAGTTGTGCTCAACTTTGCTAAATTTAGAGCATTTTTAGCCGAGGAAGTTGAGCGATTTGGCGGTGAAGTTTGGCTTGGTTGTCGCTACACCGAACATTCGCAAGTTAACGGCGAAACCGCAGTAGAGTTTAAACAGTTATCTGACGGTCAAATTATCAAAGTTAGCACGAAAGTCTTGGTTGATGCTACTGGCTTTGCTAGGGCGATTATGTATGCAAAAGAAAATGATAAGCCTGAGTTTTTGTCGGGAACCGGCATCGAATATTTAATTGAAGTAGAACCGGAAATTTACAATAAATATGCCAATGATTTAATCTTCTTTTTGGGCGATAAATGGATGCCTAAAGGTTATTCTTGGATATTTCCAATGGAACAAAATAGGCTGAAAGTTGGTGCGGGTCGCATTTTCTTGGATTCCAAAACAATTAAGCATTTGTCACCGCTGAAAAAATATATTGATTTGTTGATTGATGAATATTTGAAGTCTAAAAATTATACAATTATTGACAAACACGGTTCGACGCTTAAGTACAGTCGCGGTTTGCGGGATATTTATTATAAGGAGAATATAATTGCGATCGGCGATACTGTCTCAACAGTTAATTTTCTGGGCGGCGAGGGGATTAGACACGGGATGGATGGTGCCCAAATAGCCGGGAAATACATTGAAAAATATCTGGATGGGAAAATCTCAGATTTTGGAGATTATGAGACGGAAATGCACCGCAAGTTCGATAAGAAATGGCATATTTCGGAAAAGTTGGCGGTAAGAAAGTATATTGATGATGCTAATGATGAACTGACTGATAAAATGATTTCTTATTTGAAGTACATGAAAACTGAAGATGTGATGGATATTTTATTTGATTATAAATTTGAGAAGATTTCTAGGGGATTTGGCGGTTATTTGCGGCGGAAATTTCAGGTTTTGGTGCAGGGGCTGAGAAAGTCGCTGGGTTAGGGCGGGTTTTGTACCGAAATTGTCTGCTTTTGGTTGAGATTGCTAGCTTAACCCGCCCCTTGTATCTTGAATAAGGACAAATTAATCTGGCTAAAAACCTAATTGCCAGAAATTTTCTGCTGTGACTTGAATGCGCGGTAGCGACATTAAATTATCGTCAAAATTGCTAAAATTTGACTTATATGATACACCAAAAGTATACCCACTCGCTCCGATTAAATGCTCTACAATTTTATCGACATCCCCGTAGGGATAAGCAAAATATCTGACGGATTTCCCTAATCCTCGTTCCAAAATTGCGCGGGATTTCGCCGCCTCGCGCACAATTTCTGTGGGCGACAAGGTAGTCAGAGGTTGATGAGTAGCAGACATCGAACCGAATTCAATTCCTGCATCCCGCAGTTGCCGAATTTCTGGCCATCCCATTAACTGCACTTCTTCAAATTCGGCTTTTTCCCAACTATTTGTCTTTCCTATCGACTCGGCTATTAAAAAAACAGTGGCTGTAAAATCCAAGCATTTTAGTAAAGGGAAAGCGTAGGTGAAAAAGTCGAGATAGCCACCGTCAAAAGTAAGTAAGATGGCTTTACCTGGTAAAGGAGTTTTAGTTAGTTTCGCACTTTGCCAATCTTCCCAAGTCGTACTGTAATAACCATTCTCTTTGAGAGATTCTAACTGCTGTTCAAAAACCTGCGGAGTAACTGCATTTAAACCATCGGGAGAAATGCGACGGTAGGCGAGAATCGGCAGTTTTTTTGTAACGCTATCATTGTCAAATACTTGAGGTTTGACTGAGTGAGAAACTTCTCGGTAAGGCGATTTTTGCCAAATAATTTCTGGTGCGTAAAATACTTGATTTGGTAACTCGTTTTCTCGGGGAATTTGGATAATCGCTTCCCCTGCGATTGCTGCTGAGTTGGCTAATTCCCGCAGCGCCTGCGCTGGGAGTGCGGCGCGGCGGCTGATGCTGGTTCCTGTTGCACCACATCGCCTGCCGAACATCACGGCATTTGGCGGGTAAATGCCCCCAGAACCCTCTGCATTCAACCAGTTGGGCAGATTCGACCTTTGTTGAGCAGCAGAGGCTAAGCGCGATCGCAGCGACATCTCACCATCGAGCGGTTGTCCCAGCAAAGCTTCTCGCACGGTGGCGACGCACAACTCAAAACCGATATTTCGGGTAATTGTCGATCGCACTTTTTGAGCAGAAACAAAATTATTTTCCACCGCAACAGTTACAATACCGATAGCCACACCGCCTACTGTCACCAACACGTCAATTTCAGAAAGCTCAACTTTGATGTTAGGCAATTCTGCGCTAACTTCCACAGCAATCAAGTCTCCATCGAGGGTGATTGTGACTGTTTCATCGGCTGTTTCGGGATTGTAAAAATTAGTCTCAAGCCAATGCGGACGATTCCAGATTTCTTGTAAAAATAGTAGCCATTCAAGTTGCGGAGTTCCGGGATTACGTTGAAAAAATTGATCGAGAATTGGCCAAGCAAACTGAGCTGCGATCGCATCTACCAACACCGCACCCGTCACAATCCCGTCACAGATGGGCAATTCCACAGTTCCCAGTTCATTGCCTTCTAGGTTGATTTTACAGCACAGGCGATCGTATATTTGCGACAAACAGCAAATATCCGAAATTGGTTCGGTAACTTCCAGTGTAACTTTCCCGGCAATTTCTTGATTTACCAACGTAATTTTATTTAAAATATAAGCAATTTCATATTTATTAAATAAATAATGATATTTGTGAGATTTAGTGCTTGCAATATCTCTCTGAATTCCTTGATGCCAAGGTAAATTCAGACTCAATTTTGCTGCTTGCTGTTTATAATTGTCCAGCATAGTACCATCATACTCGATGCCAATAAACTTACATATTTTTTCTAAAATTTTAATCTTATTATCTAAAAGCTCTTCGTACTTAACTAATATATGATTTGATTTATTAAAATATTTGTGGCTAGTTAATAGCGCATATTCCCAGCGCTCGATACAGTGGTCTAAATCCCAACCACCACCCCATAATTCGTTAAAATTTCGAGTAGCCTCATACATAGAAGCTATGCAATCCATACTGTTTCGCAAAATATGTATAAACTTAACATCCGGCAAAAAGCGCTCTATATCCTCAATAAAATAGATGTGTTCCGGCGTTTTTTCCAACCAAATGCTTTTGTTTTGTGCCGTAGCCAAGCTATCCAAAACGCCCACAAACCAACTAGCCTTAGTTTCCACACTTTGACTGTTATCAAAACCCTCTAAAAGTTCAGGATGCTTAATCTCATCATTAAAAAAAGCTTCCATCCTACTTTGCAACTTTCCCGCAAACTTCTCATACAAGAGATAGTGAAAAAACTTAGATTCAGGAAACGAAATAACTTCGGGATGAGCGGCTAATAGACTCTGAAGAATTGTAGTACCGCTTCTTGGAGCTCCTACTAAAAATATTCGTTGCATTTTTATACTTGATAAATGGTTTGTGAATGAGATTATTTTAAATAAACCACAGAGAGCGCAGAAGACACAAAGTCAGAGAATAAAGAATATCATTGTATCACAAATAATTTATCAACATCACTCTTTCCTCTTCCTCTGCGTTCTCCGCGCTCTCTGCGGTTAAAAACTCTTCGCCTAACTCCAACTAAAATCCTCCTTCAATAAATCAGAAAGATCCTGATTGTAAGGCTTAAAATAATTGGTTAATTGTTGTTCTATTTCGGCAGGCATATTACTGTAATCCTCAACAGTATTACCCTGATATTGTTTGACAGCACTCGCCTTGATATCCAAGAAATCTAACACCCGATAAAACACATCCTCCGCATTTTTATGAAAATCTTCGCTCTTGAGAATCAGCAACTGTTCCCTGGGAAAATAATCGAGCCAATTCTTGATTTGTTCGACATAGATTCCGCGCGACAAATAGGAATAATGCTGGTGATTGAAACTGTAATAACCTTCATCGGCTTTGATTTTTTCAATTTCACCTTTTAGCCTGTCTGGTTCAGATGCGATCGCCTTTTCAAAATCCAGCTTTTCACAGCCGATCGCCACTTCTAAATGATAGTGCATCCATGCTCTTTGTACCGGGTTTCGCAGCATCACAATCAGCTTAACATCCGGGAAACACTTGTAAACCCGCTCGGCCACCAACGGATGGTAAATATAGTAAGGAGTCATCTCCCACAGCAGCACTTTTTCACCCGCGACACTCCGCGTTAACTGCTTGCTATACCACTCTACACCGCGCTCGAAATTTAATTCAAAAAAGTGTACTTGCTTAGCACCTTCTTTGATATTTTGCAAGTGATTTTCTAGATAGCCGTATAAAGCCTCGGTGCTGCACTTTTGAGCGCCAATCATTAAAAAGTCTGGTGATTGCTTATTTTTCAACTGAGTTGAAATCTTGGCGTAGCTGGGATTATTTTTATTCAAGGCGTGAACTTTGTCAGTTGTTTCTGGCAAATCCAGCGCCTCCATTTTGCCGTCAAATTCCCAGTGGTAGGGCGGACAAAGAATCGTTTTTTGGTGTACAGTCGATCGCACATATAGCGGATAAACGTGCCACTGATAATCGTAAGCGTAGGCCCAACTCTTCTCATAAACCCCAGGATTCACGTAATATTGCCCGTTTCCTAAATCCAGCCTGTCTATGTGCAGCCGGATTTTGCCTTTACCTGCCGCCAGCGGGATTAACCGGCCCATTTGATTAGTATTAGTTTCAAAACAACTTTGACCATCTTCTCGGCTAATTGTCACGCCAAAAATCGCAGCAGCAATCGGTTTCGGAACCGTATAATTAATTTCAATAGTAATAGTATCGCCGCTGTCTATTTCTTCATCCGGCAATACTTTGACATCAGTTATTTCTACTTCCAAAGAACCGAAGCGATTCTCATTAACTCGCAATTCTGAACCCGTACTTGTGACTTGAGGAGGACGCATGGGAGTGCGCTTGTCAGTTTCCGATCGCATTTCCGACAAATACTGACCAGCCACCACTTCTGGTTCCCCGTAAGCAACGATTTCACCGGATTTTAGCCACATAGCCCGATCGCACATTTTCTGAATTTGCGCCGCGCTGTGAGAAATCAAAACAATCGCACATCCTTGAGCCTTAAACTCCGCGATTCTGTTCAAACATTTAGTTTGAAAAGACACATCACCAACCGACAAATATTCATCAATTAACAGCACTTCCGGATCGGTATGAATTGCCACCGAAAAAGCCAACCGCATTCGCATCCCCGTACTGTAAGTGCGCATCGGGCTGTCAATAAACTGTTCTAATTCTGCAAATTCAACAATGTCGTCAAATCGGCGCGCTGCTTCCCGGCGAGTTAAACCGGCCACCACCGCACCCACAAACACATTTTCTCTGCCAGTTAAATCCGTGTGAAAACCCGCACCCAAATCCAACAAACCGCCAATTCTGCCGTTAACTTGAATAGTTCCTTCCTCAGCGCGGCCGATACCGCCAATCAGTTGCAGCAGTGTCGATTTCCCCGCCCCATTCTTGCCGAGAATTCCCAGCATTTCTCCGGGAGAAACAGTAAAACTGATATCCCGCAGCGCCCAAAAACGTGCCTGGGGTTTCATCCGCCACCAGCCCCACAAAGCCGCCTCCATAATTGTCAGAGGTCGATCGGCACTGTAGCGGTTGAAACGTTTCCCTAAACCCTTGACAACAATAGATTGACGCATTTACAATTCCTCCACAAATCGATCGCTTTGCCGTCTAAAAATTCCCAGTCCGATCGGCAAAAGAGCCGCCACAACGAGGCTAACAATTAGCAGCGCTTGCCAGTCCGGTTGAGTACCTTTGAGCAGTATTGCCCGGTAAGCTTCAATCAGTGGCACCATCGGATTTAACTGATATAAAGGCTGAAATTCTTTGGGTACGCTTTTCAAGTCGTAAAAAATCGGAGTCAGGTAAAATAGCATCTGCAACAGCACCCCCAAAGTGTGCTGAGTGTCGCGAAAAGTCACGTTAATGGCAGCAAGTGGATAAGCCAAACTGACCGTCAAAATGAATTGAATAATCATCAAAAACGGCAGAAAAAACAGCACCGCATTTGGCTGAATTCCGTCGATCGCCAAAAAGATAATTAGCACCGGCAGCGCCAGCAAAAAGTGAATCAATCCGGTTGTAGTTGTAACTATCGGCAAAATTGCTGTCGGAAAATTCGGCTGCCTGATTAAAGCCAGGTTGCCAGTAATTAGTCCTGTCGCTTGAAACAACGCCGTCTGAGTCCAAGTCCAAATTAACAAACCGCTGAAAGCAAAGGAAGAAAACTGCGGAATATTCACCGGAATTACCGATCGAAATACAAAGGAAAAAACAGCCAACTGCAATAGCGGATTGATCAAAGTCCAAGCAATCCCCAGAGTCGATCGCTTGTAAAGCAATTTCATATCGCGATCGACCAACTCCCGCAGCAAATCGAAAAAATGAGCAATTTTGCGCCGATCGACCCGTTTTACCGCATTTCTCACTGCACACCCCCAGCAATTACCGGCTGTTCAACTTCCTGCAATTCTGGGCCCGGGAGAGCCGCCAAGCGTTGAGCTTGCAACTGCGCTTCCCTGTAAGTAAAAGGACTTTGCAGAGCTCCCAGCAGCTCGCTGACAACCAACTTACGGGGAAACCAGCCCGGACGCCTCAATCGACGCAGCAGCCACCAGTTCAGCCACTGAGACCAAGCAAACTGCACAATTTCCAGGCGACTGACTGTACGGTTGCGATCGCACGTCAGCAAAAAAGCCCCAAAACCGCGCCCATTATCCCTTAACTGCCTGCTCAAAGCCTCGCCGCTACGACGGTGTACGTGCCAAACAAAAGCTCTCGGCTCATAAAAAGTCGAGTATCCCTTCGCCAAAATCCGGTGAAACATCTCAATATCCCCAGCCCCGCGAGTCGGAGTCCCCACATCCAAAGCCGGGTCAAAAGTCCCAACTTCCGCGAACACTTGCCGCCGGAAAGCCATATTCGCCCCGACACCGTAAGCGCTCGACCACAACAACTCCCGCGCCGAGAGCTTGCTACCATCAACTTTAAAACTGTGGAGATATTGCAGCATTCCCCCGTAGCCGAATTCAAATTGAATTTGAGCATCTGTTTCCAGTTCCGCCGGTGCGACTAAACCGCTAACTGCCATAATTTCCGGGTCTGCAAAGCCCGCAGCCATCCCCCGCAGCCATCCCCGATCGGGCCGCACGTCGTCGTCAGTAAAAGCAATAATCTCGTGGCGGGCCTCAGCGATGCCACGATTGCGCGCCCAATCCAATCCTGGCCGTTCTTCCTTGACGTAGCGTACCGGCAATCGCGCGACCAATTCAGCGGTGCTGGTGTTGGAAGGAGCGTTGTCTATCACGATAATTTCGCGGTGGGGATAGTCGATCGCGAGAATTGCTTCCAGAGCGCCTTTGAGTAAGTCGGTGCGATCGCGCGTGCAGATGACCACACTAATCGGCGGCAGCGGATAATTTGGCTTTGTTTGCAGGCCCAACTGAAGAGCGAGAATTGCTTTCGTCAATTCCTTGCCTATTTGCGCAACAATTGTTGATCGCACCCGCTCGCCCGGAATAATTGCCAGCCAAGGATTGTTAGATATTTCCACCCATTCTAGAGGCACTCCCCGGTAGCGCACCAAAATGCGAATTTTTTCGTAGTTCTCAAGTCCCCTAATCGGATTTATCGGTTCTGAAAATTCGATTTCCAGCAGTTTTATTGCCATAAATTGCTCCTAAAAATAGTGCGACGGTGACATGAAAAGTTTTCAGGTTTAAGTTGAAATCTCCATCTTGTCTAAGGACTAAGGACTAAGGACTGCTGACTAGCGACTAACTCATAACTCTCAACAGCAATCAAAGGCTTTTCGAGATCCGTTCCGGCACTTTTGGGCATACCGTTAACCGCGATCGCAGCTAGCAATTGATCCGATACCAGAGTTGCCAGAATTGAACGCAGGTGGACGCCCCGCAGCGGCTCGACACCGAATTTGGGAGTGACGTGGCCGATCGGCAGTTCACCGTAACGGAGATAAATGCCATCGGGCCGTTCAGCGTCGATCGATCGTTCTGCCGCTTCCAAACCTTCGTGCAAATCGATTTCAATTTCGCGATCGCTCAAATCGGCACGGGCCCAGCCTCCTTGCATAAAACTAGAAATTGCCGATCGACTTTTCAATTCATCCATCACTCCCCGGAAGTACCAATAACCCCGCAATTTGCCCCGCAGCCACCGCCAAGTAGTCCGCATCCCCAAACTTTCCAACAAATCAAGGGATTTCCTCAGCCCCAGGCCCAGTAAATCTACAGCCGCCGGCCAGAAAAATGCGATCGCCACCAAAATTTTGTCTGCCAAAGAATAAGGAACTTCGTAGTTTTTTATCTTCAGTAGCGGTCTGAGTTCCGGGTGTCGATGACCGATCAAAACATCCGATCGCCCTTCCTGACGAGCACGCCGGAAAGAGCGATCGAGATTGTTAGTTTCGTGTTCGTAATGATAGCCCACCGCGCCCGCAGCCATCAGAAAAGAGACATCAGCTTTCAGCAAGCGCACCCCAAACTCATAATCTTCTCCGCCGCAGTTCCCGAAAGCTGAATCGAAGCCATTGAGACGAGCAAACAATTCTGCATCCAGAGAAAGGTTGCCGCTGAGCAAATCTTGGTACTCGAACCGGTGATCCGGGCGGCTCATCTGGTAAAATTTTTCTTCCCACCAAGCCCGCACTTCCACATCAAAAAATCTAGTTCCTCCCTGCAACTTTGGCGGATAAGGGCCCATGACAGCACAGCCCGGACGTTCTTGGTGAGTGCCAATGTGACTTTCCACCAAAGGCGGCAGCGCTTCGATATCGTCATCCAGAAACAGCAGCAACTGCCCAGTAGCCGAAGCTGCGCCCGTATTGCGGGCGATGGAAGCACTCCGGCAATTTACCTCGATCACGTGCAGTTTAAACGGAGCTTTGTAGTCTTGTAGCATTGCCAAAGTATCGTCAATGCAGCTATCTGCGACTACGATAACTTCCATCAGGTCGATCGGATAAGTCTGCGAGTGCAGAGCATCGAGAGCCCGCCGCAGCGAAGAACTGCGATTGTGAGTGGGAATAATTACGCTAACAGTTGGATTTTCTCTATTCATATTCGATTTGATTGGTAATTGGTAATTGGCAATTGGTAATTGGTAATTGGTAATTGGTAATTGGCAATTGGTAATTGGTAATCGGTAATTGACTGTCAACTGTCAACTGACAACTGTCAACTGACAACTGTCAACTGTCAACTTTCAACTGCTTGCGAGAAGCAAAATAAGCCATCGGCCCGCTGACACAGCCCCGCAATTGAGCCAACAGCAAATCGCTCGGAATCGAATCCGGTTGCTTTCGCAAAGAAGCAACTAATTCAGGAATTTGCTTGTGCCGCAGCCATCCCCAAGCTAATAGAGGCACACTGAATTCTCTGTTGATGACAAACATCCGCGTCCAGAAAGCATAGACTCCGATGCCGTAGCCTTGGAGCGTTTTTTGCAATTCTTCCCAAGTGCGCCGGTGGCGGTGCCAACTCAAGGCTCTCGGTTCGTAGACGATGCAGTAGCCCGATCGCAAAATACGAGCAAACAATTCGCAGTCTTCGCCTCCGACAGTAGGCGTTCCCGCCCCCAAAGCTTCATCAAACAAGCCGATATGGTCGATCGAACTTTTGCGCAAAGCCATACTCGCCGAAACACCCACCGGAGCCACAATCAGCGGATTGCACTGCGCCCCGTCAAAAACTCGGCGATAGAAGCCCCGTCCGTGGGGGCTGTAGCGCTCAAACCATTCTTGCGCTTCTGTTTCGAGCTCCAAGGGCATCACCAGCCCCGTGACGCACATAACTCGCGGATCGCTAAAATTTTGCAAGAGCGATCGCAGCCAATTCGGATCTGGGGCCGCATCATCATCTGTAAACGCTACGAATTCGTGTTTAGCCTCACGTAAAGCACGGTTACGGGCGGCGCTGGAGCCTGGTACATCTTCCCGCACATAGCGGACTTTTGGGTAATTTTTGACCAGTTCCTGAGTAGCATCCGTGGCGGGACAATTATCAATTACTAAGTATTCCTGACCGTCATCTGGGAGCAGCATCAGCGCGTCCAGACAGCGCTGCAAATCTTCCGGGCGATCGCGCGTACAAACCGCTACAGTGGCGATCGGGATTGTCTCTACCGCCCCGCGTTCGTCCCATTCCAGAGCATCGTAGAGCCAATTTTTCCACAGGTTATCGCCCGCAGCATTCATCAGAGTTTCCCGCAATTGGGAACCCTCAATGCGACCTCCGACTACCGAAAGTTGAGCTTGGGCGATCGGTTTTCCGTGCAGTCGAATTAAAACCAAGGCTTTGCTGTAACGCTCCTCAACCGTAATTTCTGGCGGGAGTTTGGATATTTCCAGGTCGAGAATAGCTGTTGCCATTTTAGATTTTAGATTGTGAAAAATTATTGTGAAAAACTCAGAAATACTCCGTATTTTCCCGGATGTATTTTAGCCAAAATTGTTGTAAGAGATAGCAACTTATAGCGATTCTCAAAAAAGTGAGGTATGCCATATCCCATATCCCATATCCCATATCCCGTTCGCGTACCTGATCTTTCTGAGAAAGGCTATATCAATGCCATACTTGCCGATCGCCGATCGCGAATCAAACATAAAGCCTCATTATTGTTATTGCTTTTACTTATTTTTACTTTCGATTACCCGCTGATGTCAAGTTTTTTTCCTACATAATTTTTACCGCCGAAGACTCTCGTACATCGGGGCTTGTGTCAATTGCAGGCGTTAATCGCCCATGCTTTCCAGGTGACGATAGAAAATTTAGTCAAGATTTTGGCAAATTGAGGGCTAAACTTGAAAAGACTTGCATTCCTTACTAGGAAGCATTTTGATCGTTCGGACTTCACTCCTTCTCCTTCTATCCTCGCGTTTGACTGTGCCGAATTTCTGCTAATAGCATCTCTTGATTTTTTGCAGGTTCTTTGCAAGTCAAACACTCACAAACTAACCCGATCGCACCTTCAGGCAAATCAGCCTCAATCTGACATACAGCAGTCGGATAATACCGCGAAATCAACCCCGAAATCTGGTCTGACGACGTGCGAATCAGGGTAGAATGCTGATACCAATCCAGAGCCGAAAGCAGACTCGGACAAGCTTGGGGAGTATCTCGGATAATACTGCTAAAAGCTTGCAAACCTTGTTGGGCGCGATCGAGATATTCTAAATTCTGGCCCAGCAATGCCAAGCGAACCAAAGAAGCGATCGCAATTCCATTCGCCGCCGGAGTTGCACTATCGATATAACTGCGTTCCCGCACCAACAAATCGTCGCTAGCATCCTTAGCAGTATTGTAATACCCTCCCAATTCCACGCTCCACAAAAACTCATCAAACTCATCTTGCACCTGCACAGCTTTCTCCAACCAAAACTGAGAATTCGGCAATTGTTGTACTGCTTCCCCGTTTCCTAACATCAAACTCGCTTGATGCAAATCCAACAAAGCTTTCACAAACAAAGCATAATCTTCCGACTGCGCCGCCACAGCAGATTGTCCATCATAATTTAGCCGCTGAAACCGCCCGTCAGTCCACTGATTATCTAAGATAAAATTAGCAGCATTCACAGCCAATTCCAAATACTCCAAATTTCCAAAAACAGCCGCCGCCCGCGCCAAACCCGAAATCATTAAGCTATTCCAAGCCGCAATCATTTTCGTGTCAGTAACTGCGGGAATTCTACCGGGCCAAGTGTCGTTTTTAGCTTCCTGATTATTGCGGGCGGGCGGAAAAGTTTTCACAGTATCGGGATTGTCGCCGTAGCGTACAGCAAAAAGTTTAGCTAAAGCAGTTTCTACCGTTGCACTGAGTTTTTCCTGCTGATAGCGCTGCAATACATTCTTGCCTTCAAAATTGCCACCACGAGTCACAGTAAACTGTGTTTGAATTTCCCCCAATTCCTGAGTATTTAACAGCGTTTGTAGTTCGGTGTAAGTCCAAACATAAAAAGCTCCTTCTTCCGGCTCAACTTCCTCTGAAGTGTTAAAACTATCAGCATCTTGTGCAGCGTAAAAATAGCCAGTTGGTGCGATCATTTCTCGCTTCAACCATTCTACAGTTCCTGCGATCGCAGTTTCAAAAGCTGGTTCTTGGAAGCCCGCGCTCCACAAATTCGCTAAATACTCAACAATTTGACCGTTGTCGTAGAGCATCTTTTCAAAGTGTGGCACAGTCCAAGTTGCATCAACCGTGTAGCGGTGAAATCCCCCCGCTACGTGGTCGTAAATGCCGCCCAATGCTAAGTCTAATCCGCGCTGAGTGCAGACTTGTTTGCTGTCATATTTTGAATCAAAATTAAAGCGCGTTCCCCTCAATGCTAGCTCAGCATAAGGCATCATTGGAAAACTGGGCCCTGGGTTGCTGCCGGCAATAATTCCGGTGTTGAGTTCTAAGCCTTTTTGGAATACTTCGCGATTCAATTCTGCGGTGGCTGCTGACAGCAGCGCCGACTGTTGGAGGTTGTCTAAAATTTCTCCTTTGAACGCTTGCAATTTTTGCTTTTCTGTGTCGTAAAATCGGCGAATTGATTGCAAAACTTCTAAAAATCCGGGGCGTCCGTAGCGCGGAGTTACGGGGAAATAAGTACCACCGTAGAAGGGAACTCGCTCGTCGGGAGTGAGAAAAACGTTGAGGGGCCAACCGCCTTGGCCTGTCATCATTTGCAGGGTTTGCATATAAATGCTGTCGATGTCCGGGCGTTCTTCGCGATCGACTTTTATCGGTATAAAGTGCGAATTCATGTATTGGGCGATCGCGCGATCGGAAAATGCTTCCCCTTCCATCACTGTACACCAGTGGCAGCTAGAGTAGCCAATGGACAGAAAAATCGGCTTATTTTGGCTGCGGGCCGTTTCTAGGGCTTCGTCGCACCAGGGCCACCAGTCGATCGGGTTTTCGCTGTGTTTCCGCAGATAAAGGCTTTGGGATTGAGCAAGACGGTTGACCATAATCAAATCTACTTTAACTCTTACTGACTGCGCTTGTTAGTTCTATAGTAGTTTAGCGCGGACTATTTAAGTTGAGTTGTTGGCGACAATCATGTTTTAATATAATCACTGATTATTTCCATATAAAATGAGTTTATCATCTCGCAGAAAATTCAATCTACGGCTTGGACAATTTTTGCTGAGTGTGGCAGTTCCTCCCGCTGTTCTCAAACAGTGCCAAGCCGAATCCTCCAACCAAGCCGAACCATCGAGTCCACCTGTATTAAAAATTAATAACAACAAAGTTTCGACCAAAAAAGTAGTTCCAGAAGTAGAATTATTCGTGCCGACTTTTTTAGGAAACGACCAGCGCACATTTTACGGTCGAGGTGTTCCCAAGGGCTTGAAGTTAATCAACAAATTTGAGCTAGGAAGCGGCCGGACTTTTCTGGGTAGGCAATCGCAAATTTGGAGTGGCGCCGGTTGGACTGGACAGCCAACAATTACCAGAGATAGAGACAAAATTTATTTAATTATAGGTTCTTTCGACCACTATTTGCACAAAATAGATATGGCGACCAATAAAGAAGTTTGGCGCTATAAATTTGATGATATAATTAAAGGAAGTTCAACAATTTATATTGACAAAACAGCCAAGGCCGAGAATAGAATTGTGATTTTGCAAGGCAGCCGCAGCGGCGGGGGTGGCAAAAATGTTGTACCGAGTTTTAGGGCAATATCTTTTAGAACAGGCAAGGAACTTTGGAATCTGGACATCAGGAGAACGCCCAGCTACAGTCAGGATAATGACAGCAGCGCTTTGTATCTGGGCGATGGCGTGTTGTTTAATGCGGGGGAAAATGCGATCGGCTATTTTCTGAATAGTTCTGCCAGCAAAGCTAAAGTTAAACAAGGAATCAAGCAACCGCAGATCTTGTCGGAAGTGCAGCTTTATGCAGCGGGAGATATCCGCAAGCATGGCGGCAATTTGGTAGCAGAATCATCGCCGTCCAGGCTCAAAGATCAACTATTTATCGCTGCGGGTTCTGGTCATATTTACGGTATCAGCATTAAAACAAAAAAAATTGTTTGGGATTTCTATACTGGTTCAGATATAGATGGAAGTGCTGTAATTTCTAAATCTGGAAAACTGTTTTGTGCGATTGAAAAACAATACATTGCGGGTAACGGTGGAGTCCTCAAACTAAATCCGAACAAAGCACCGAATGCCAGCGTTGAATGGTTTTTGCCAACCGGAAATCGCCGACTTTCTAGTTGGGAAGGTGGGATAATCGGCTCTGTGGCGCTGAATGACGAGTACAATCCTGGGGACTTTCCGCTGCTATTTGCCACAAATGCGATCGACGGCAATTTGTATATCGGTTCCCAAGATATGATGACAGGCAAAAAAAATGCTGTACCTTGGCGCAACCAGTCTTATGATACTCCTGTAATAGTCTTTAAAAAAGAGATTGGTTCTTCGATTTCGACTCCGATTTTTGCTGATGGCAATAAACTGATTAGTGCGGGATATAATGGTGTTTATTTGTTTGAGTTGAAGTGGGAACGAGCGAAATCTGGAGATAAGAATGCTTTGAAAAATGCTAAGGGCGAGTTTTACCGTTTGAAGGTAAAAGAATCGGGGAGATTTAAACCGGGTTTATCCTTTGAGGCGACGCCTGTTGTTTGGGATGGCATTGTGAGGATTTGTGCGCGGGATGGCTGGATGTATACTTTGGGTTAGTCAGTAGTCAGTAGTCAGTAGTCATTAGTCATTAGTTATGAGTTATTGGTTATTGGTTATTTACTACCAATTAGCAATGCCCTCAGCCCAATGCGTCAACTCAACTGTTCGGGTGTTGAAATCCGCCAATGTCCCTACCTACCGTTTAACTGCGCTTATCTCTATCATAGAAAGGATATCAGGAATTATAGGAAACTTGTTATGGCAACCAATGACAGTCAAATAAGTCAAATTTACGGTTCAGAGGATGCTCAAGGTATTTTACAGCTTGCGATCGCACGGCGACAAGATGAAGGCGAACTTTCCCGAGTGCAGCTTTTCGAGATTGCGGCGGAATTGGGCATTTCCGAACAGGATATTGTGGTGGCGGAACAGCAATGGTTAGCCACTAGAGGGGAATTTCAAGAAAAGCTGGTTTTTAACTCTTACCGTCGCGGCAAATTGCGGAAAAACTTGACAAAGTACGGCATTATCAATACTTTTTTAGTTTTGTTTAATCTAGCAGGATCGCACGAGCTTTCTTGGTCATTGTTCATTTTACTAACGTGGGGATTGGGATTGTCGCTAAATGCTTGGAATGTTTATCAAACTGAAGGGGAAGATTACGAACAAGCGTTTCAGCGATGGCGTTTGAAAAAACAGGTGGGAGAGTCTATCGGTACTGCGACGGATAAGCTGATGAAGTGGTTGCAGTCTTGATATTCAGTCACTTTTGTGTCAATGACAGATTTATCGCCTAATGTCTGCGATTGATTCACGAACTTCGCAATAACAGAGGAAATCAATCAATTTTAACATCAGTCTTCATCGCGCCGACTTCCGCTTTGAGATGAGGATTTAACCTCCAGGCTGGCTATTGCGAAGTGGCAAAAATCAGTTGAAAATGTAATTAAGTACGCGCGGTAGAGCTCTCCCCTAGGGAATCGCCCAATCCCAACCTCAAGCAAAAAATGCTATAATACCAACTTTAACTTCTAAACATATCCGCCAGCAGGAAACACAGGAAAATCTTATGGTGATTATTACCTCACAAGAAATTGCCCAATTTCGATCGCAATTAGCGGAATATCCCGAAGCCCTCAAAGCCCTAGACGAAATCGAAGATTGTGAAGGCAACATCGAAGATGCAGCGATTTCTCTAGCAATTCAAGCTGGACAAGAACCGAATATCTCTGAAAATTGGTTGGACGGATTGGCAAAAAGATGCCGCGTTGCTATTTGCAAATCTGAGGTAAAAGAAGAGTTGATAAACGGACAATTGAATGCTGCTTTTAGAGATTTAGTCGCAGCCAAAACTTGCCCGCAGATTTTGGTAACATCGGTGATTATTTATGTATTTAAAACTGGGGTGAATGATTTTTGTGAGCCTCTGGAATATAAACTGTAAAGCCATCGATGCAGTTAAATTCGCCGCAATTTATCAAAACATGATATAACGAGGCGATCGCACTTTTCCCCTACTACTGTGCACTGCTGTAGCCAGCAGGCACGATATCCGGTGACAAACCCAAAGATTTCCCCAGCAAACGAGCAAGTTGCACTAAAAATTTAGCAGTATCTGCGTCACCTTCGCCGGCCATTGAAGCTGATATCTGGATTAGCATCTGCACAAATCCCGCATCTATTAAATCTGAACAGGAACTTAAAACCTCTGGTTCTTGGCCGTTGGGACAGGTAAGCACTCGCTCGATTAAGTTCAAATAAGCCTCTTGGCGTTCTGGATTCATTTTGGGAGGATCTGTACAGTGAATAATTTATTATTACGCTTAACTCGGTTCTGTCAATCAGGCGATCGCATACACGATCCCCGTCTTTCCTCTAGAAACTCCATTCCGTCGGCAATAGACAGAAGCTTAAAGAAAATCTTAAGTTTTTCAATGCTAGTTTAGTCGAGGTAAGGTGCGCAATGCGCACCCTACGATTCAAGGGTAAGGTGCGCAATGCGCACCCTACGATTCAAGGGACTTAGGAATCTAAAAAATGAAAATAGGAATATTTTTAGGAAATCTAGGAAATCCCGCCATCTACTATCCCACTCTAGGCAAAATTACGGGCGGAGTCACGGCGAGTATTTTTCTTTGTCAATTATTGCAATGGCAAGCACAACAGTGCAACTCGGACGAATGGGTGAAAACTAATAGCAGTGAAATTGAAAAAGCTACTGGTTTAAATTGCGAAGAACAAGAAATTGCGATAAAACTGCTGAAAGTGCGATCGCTCCTGAAAGCAAAATCAACAAATCCCAACACCGAAATCCTCGAACTCTGGGCGGATATTGACGCTTTTGAGGAAAAAGTTAATAACTTGTGGACAACTAATTCCGATGATATTATAACAAAAACAAGCCGCGAACATAACAATCGTCCTTTAGAAATATTCGCCGAAACTTCACCCCCAGAGCCTGTAGTTAAAAGCGACAAACATTTCGGGGAACCTCGCCAAAAAATAGCCGTTACAGTCAACCCAAATTACCAATTTAGCGGGCCTTGGAATTCTCAATCAGAACTGCATAACTTTCAGCGCACCTTAGAAGAATATGCCAGAGATCGCAACTTAGGATTTGGCAATCCTTCGGGATGGGCTTTTAAAATTATTGACAGCATGACAAAGGGCTTAACCTCGACTTTTTGGGACGAATTTATCGCCGGAATTCCTTTAGGAGAAAGTCAGAAAGTTAAGCGAGAGTGGGAAATTGAGCCGGAAGTGCCTTATCCGGCGTTTGAAGAGGAGCGAATTCAGTATTATGTGCACAAGGGCGAACCGCTGGAAGCAGCAGTGTCTAAGGCTCGTGCTGACTTGAGAAACCCGGTTTTGGGGAAGGATTTGTGGGAGGGTTTTTTGCGAAAGTGCGATCGTATTGCCGATGATGCGCTCAAAGCTAAAAACCAGGGCGTGCAAAACGCATATTTACCGTCTTCCTTCAACGAAAGACCGCAAATTACCAAAGAAAGCGTGATGAATAAATTAGGGGCGATCGCGCCGCAATTTGCCCTGAATCAATCCACATCTGAAACAATCGCAGAACCCCCAAAACTCGAACAAAAAGAACCGCAAACCGCCGACGAAATCCCCAGTATTTCCTTTTTGCAAAAAGCTTGCCAAACTTCTCTCGGTCGAAGTATAGTTGAGAAACAAATCGCTGCTAACCCAGAATGGGGATACGAAATAGTTGACGGTGAAATCGTAGAATATATCCCTTTTTAAGGATGCTAAAATGAAACGAGTTAGGGATATTAATCCGCTGGGAGTAGAGCGAGCAAATCCTTCAAATGCAGAAAGAGCCAAGCTGCGGCAGGAAAGATTGCAGCATGAGAAATATTTAGGTTTTCAGCAGTTAATAGAGCTTTGCAGTTTGGGCGAATATGGCATGGCGAAACAACTTGCAGCCAGACATTCTAGTTGGGGTTATGAAATAGTTGACGGAGTTGTAATGGATCGAGTAGATTAGATTCGTAGTCAGAACTTTAGTCCTTTCGGCCTCGGATTTAAGGACTGAAGTCCTTACTACGAACCTACTTTTGCCGATATGTTAGAATCACAATAGAGACTTAATGGGTTTTAAAGTTATGACCGTTATTAATCCTAAAAATATAACGCTCAATGAAGTTAGTGATTTTTGAAGTTTCAACAAATCTTTAATAACGATACGTACCCAAGTTTCTTGTCATTAGAACCACTCACCGAGTTTGAACAGCTAGAACTCGTACAAATCCGCAACGATTTTCGCGAATACCTTTCTGTGGAAAAAGTCCCTGAAGGGCTGGTACAAGCTCTAGCTACTTTTCCTTTAATGCGATTGGCTGGCTTTTATCGATCGCCTTTAAAGATGAGTCTAGAAGAAAATATTGCTAATATTACTATAGAAGATGAAGACACAACGATTACAGGTCGATTTGACATCTTAGCAATCAATAAAGAAAAACAAATCGCCGCTGATATACAATTTTGGATTTTAGTAATAGAATCTAAAAACAGTATGATTGCTCCCCGTGCCGGTTTGCCCCAACTACTAACTTATGCTTATAAAAGTTTAGAATATCAGGAGTCAGTCTGGGGACTTGCAACTAGCGGAGAGTTTTATCAGTTCGTTAATATCCGTCGCGGCAATCCGCCCACCTATCAGTTAATGCCCTTTCTAACTTTGATGGAACCCGAATCTTCAGTTGTGTTGCTGCAAGTTTTGAAAGCTATTTGTAAACTTCTAGCAATCCAATCTTCAACCCGCGGAGGCGGGTTTTGTTTGTATAGACGCGGTTTCAACCGCCGTCTCTTCAACCCGCGGAGGCGGGTTTTGTTTGTATAGACGCGGTTTCAACCGCCCAGTCTTCTGCATAAAAAAAATGAAGCAGGGAGAATTCCCTACCTCAATTTTTAGCTAACTTTTTCTCTAAAAGATAGAGCTGTTAAAGCTTAGTAGCCTCTGGTGTTTGGCTTGTGCACGATGAAGCTCAGCACTTGGCATTGCTTCACGTTGTCAAAACCCATGACGCGGATGTAGCACTGAGGATTTTCTTGGCGGCAAGCTTGAACTTCAACCATGATTTCTTGGACGCTGCGAGCACCAAATAAAGGCAACTTCCACAATGTCCAGTAGCGCATTTCAGGGGCAGAGGTTTCGTTGAATTCTACGCCGGGAATGTAGCCTTGATCCAAGATGTATTGCAGTTGCTTGGCGATTTGGGCGTCTGTCAGCGGGGGCAAATAGGACAGAGTTTCGTAACGACGCTCTTTTGGTAAAGTTCTCATTTTTGTATCTCTAAGGTGTGTGTTCGATCGCACTTGTCGATCGATTAACTCGACAAATTATCCAGATTCGGTTCTGAATCTATTGATGCTTCAGGATGACTGCTAGAAACAGACCAATTAAGTTGCGTAATTCGCTCTAAATGCTGGCGTCTGTGTTCCATATTCGACTGTTGAATGCCAGTAGAAACCATTTCTGGCAAAAACTCTGTCACATCGTGCGCCAGATATTCTCGCACCGTCATGATCCGAAATCCTAAATCTTGATTTTCCCTCAGCAACTCTTGAATGTAAGCTTCTCCATCTTGGATTTTGCCCTTGGTGGAAAAGTCATTCAACCAGATTGCCTGAGCAGGATTGGTTTCGCTCAACTGAGCGACTACAATCCGCACGGATTGATAGGTTAGGTAACTTGCCAGCACCTTAGCGGTGTCTTTCGCAACTTGTTTGAGATCCATTTTTGACCCCAGCCCTTAAGAGTTTTGGATTGTTAATTTTAGATTTTGGATGCAAACTTACTTGTAAATCTTCTTCCAAGATAAAGACTTAACAGTAAGTTTGCTACCTAAAACCTAAAATCTCTAACCAAAAATCATCAAACGGTATCCATTGCCTCGAATTCAAACTTGATTTCTTTCCAAAGTTCGCAAGCAACAGCCAATTCAGGGCTCCATTTGCAAGCTTCGCGAATGATGTCTCCGCCTTCGCGCATCAAGTTGCGGCCTTCGTTACGAGCTTGGACGCAAGCTTCCAATGCAACGCGGTTAGCTGTTGCACCAGGTGCGTTGCCCCAAGGGTGGCCCAAGGTGCCGCCGCCGAACTGCAAGCAGGAGTCGTCGCCGAAGATTTCAACCAAGGCTGGCATATGCCAGATGTGGATACCACCGGAAGCTACTGGCATGACACCAGGCATGGAGGCCCAATCTTGGGTGAAGTAAATACCGCGGCTGCGGTCTTCTTCGATGTGGTCTTCGCGCATCAAGTCTACGAAGCCCATCGTGATGCCTTTTTCGCCTTCGAGTTTGCCCACAACTGTACCGGAGTGCAGGTGGTCGCCGCCGGACATCCGCAAGCACTTGGCAAGCACGCGGAAGTGGATACCGTGGTTTTTTTGACGATCGATCACAGCGTGCATGGCGCGGTGAATGTGCAGCAAAATACCGTTTTTGCGGCACCATTTAGCCAAGCTGGTGTTTGCAGTGAAACCACCGGTTAGGTAGTCGTGCATGATGATCGGGGTTTTGATTTCTTTGGCGAACTCAGCCCGTTCCATCATTTCTTCAAAGGTAGGGGCGGTTACGTTTAAGTAGTGACCCTTGACTTCGCCGGTTTCTGCTTGGGATTTTTCAATAGCTTCTTGAACGAACAGGAAGCGATCGCGCCAGCGCATGAACGGTTGCGAGTTGATGTTTTCGTCGTCTTTGGTAAAGTCCAAACCGCCGCGTAGAACTTCGTAAACGGCGCGGCCGTAGTTCTTAGCAGACAGACCCAATTTGGGCTTAATTGTACAACCCAGCAAAGGACGGCCGTACTTGTTCAATTTGTCCCGCTCAACGGTAATACCGTGAGGAGGGCCTTGGAAGGTTTTCAGGTAAGCAATGGGAATCCGCAAGTCTTCCAACCGCAGAGCACGCAGAGCTTTGAAACCGAACACGTTACCAACCAAAGAGGTCAGCAAGTTGGTGACGGAACCTTCTTCAAACAAATCCAAAGGATAAGCGATGAAGCAGATATATTGGTTGTCTTCGCCGGGGACTGGCTCGATATCGTAGCAACGACCTTTGTAGCGATCGAGGTCGGTCAGGAGGTCAGTCCAAACAGTCGTCCAGGTACCGGTGGAAGATTCAGCAGCTACAGCAGCGCCTGCTTCTTCTGGTGGTACTCCAGGCTGTGGAGTTACGCGGAAAGCCGCCAAAATATCTGTATCTTTCGGCGTGTAATCCGGTGTGTAATACGTTAGTTTATAGTCTTGAACTCCGGCTTTATACCCAGCCTTTGATTGAGTTTGGGTTTGCGCGTAAGCCATATCTCGCTTCCTAGTATTCGCTTAATTTTTTGGGCCTGATGGCCGGCTCCTAAAAATATACCAATAAACGGACACTCTCAAATTTTAATATTCTTTTAATCATCATAAGTATTCTTTATTTTCCTTTACATTAAGACAATATTTGTAACATATCTTATAAAATGCAAGCGGCGAAGGATGCAGGGGGAAACGCTAGGGATCGCAGAGGGGGCGGGGAAGTTCGATCGCGCGAAAGATATTTTGCAGCAAGCCAAACAACCGATAAATAAGGTTTATGTAAAGAATTTGATCCTGGAAAATCAGAATTGGTAATTGGGAATGGGAAATTGGGAATTGAGAAATTGGGAATTAGTTATAAATACCTAAATATGTGGTTGTAGTTGAAATCGATCTCAACTGCAATTCAGTCTGCAATCCAAAATCTCAAATCTCAAATCTCGTGGGGGGGCGAGAAACCGGGTTTCTACGAAAAATTTAGGTTTATTAACGAGAAATCTACAAAGAAACCGGGTTTCTGAAGTCGCAAGTGCGATCGGCAACTAATAGAACTCCCAGACCACCAAGTCAAAAATCCGCACCATAGCACATAATATGGACAGGAGTTGTGCAGCAACCTGGTGTATAAACCAACGCAAATCCGTCGTTACAGCAATTAAACTTCGCTTAAAACCGGGTTTCTGCGTTAGCTGCGCGTAAGTCTAATATGGATATCTAGCCCCATTTCTACTCTGGTTGTGCCCCATCCCCCTTCAAAAGCCGTCCACTGCATCAATCCAGATTGCCCAAGGCCTTACCCTCAGACTTGGGGCAACAATTTTTGCCAGAGTTGCGGAACCCCGCTGCGGCTAAAAAATCGTTACATACCTCTACAAGGTCTCGGTACCGGGGGTTTTGCAGCCATCTACACAGTTTGGGACACAGAAACTCAAACCGAGCGCGTCTTGAAATTGTTGCTAGAGACTTCCCCGAAAGCGGTAAAACTGTTCGAGCAAGAAGCTTGGGTTTTGGCACTTTTGCGGCATCCTGGTGTGCCTAGAGTCGAGCCGGACGGTTATTTTCACGTCCAAACCCAAAATTTTGCAGGCGGGGATGGAAATACCGCAGCGAGGCGCTTACCTTGTTTGGTAATGGAAAAGATTCATGGCAAAACTTTGGAAGAAGTTCTCGAAGAGCACCATCAGGGATGTCCGCAGGAATGGGTGTTTAGTTGGCTGAGTCAAGCTGTGGAAATTTTAGAGGAGTTGCATCGGTGTCAGATTATTCACCGCGACATTAAACCGAGCAATTTGATGCTGCGAGATCCAGAATCACCACAAGCTTTATTGAACAATGGTTTGGGCGGTTTGCAGTTGGTGACGATCGACTTTGGGGGTGTTAAGCAGATGGGCGGTGGGGAATCGGTGGGGAAAGATTCTCCGAGCTCGACGCGGTTGATTTCGCCTGGGTACAGCCCGCCGGAACAAATTGTGGGCGGTGGTGTGGTGCCGGCGACGGATTTTTATGCGCTGGGGCGGACTTGTATTCATTTACTGACGGGGAAGTATCCGGCGGAAATTGAAGATCCGATGACGGGGGAGTTGCGGTGGCGACATATTGTGTCTGTGAGTCCGGCTTTTGCGAATTTGTTGGATGATATGGTGCGATCGAATATACAGCAGCGTCCGGCTTCGGCTGCGGATGTTCGATCGCGCTTGCAGGAGATTTATGCTAGGAGTAAGGGCAAAATTGCGACAGCCCCAGTCAGTCAAGCTATTGTGGAATTCTGCCGGCAAATAGTGGTGGCGGGGGCGCAAAAAACAGCAAGTTTGACGGTTTTGGTGTTCGGCGCGATCGCCAAAATCGTGGTAGCTTCTCTGGATACCGGCTGGGAAATGGTGCTCGGCGGGGTTGGTGGATGTGCTGGGGCGATCGGCGGTTTGGTTTTGGGCTATGCTTCACCTATCGGTCCAGAAGTTGCCAATTTTTTGAATGAAGGTTTGCACCAATTAATCCATAACATGACTTTTTCTGTCGGGCCGGAAGTGCTGCTGTTTGCCTTTGCGGGTTGGGGCACTGCGATCGGTTTGACGGATGCGGGGAGTTTTCGCCAACAAAAACAGTATTGGCTATCGGGATTGATGGGAGCTCAGGGCTATTTGTTGGCTGGTTTGTGTTGGATGGAAGCAACCACTTCTAGCGGGGTACAGGGGATTATTTTAGGGGCTTTTGCGATCGCCACTTTAACGATCGGAATGGGTTTGCGGAGTCACCAATTAGTTCATGCTTTGGTGGTGGCTGTTTGTTCTACGGGACTGTTTTTGTTTTTGAATGTTTTGAACATTTTTCCGGGGAGTTTTTTGGGGATTTTGTCGCTGTCGTCTGGTGCTTCCTTCGGCTGGTTGCAGGTTTGGGGCTCGGTTGTGTTTTTTGGTTTGTTGGGAAGTGCGATCGGGCTTTGTTTAGGAGTGAGTCATTATTTAGTTGTGCCCGTGTTGAGGTGGTTGGGATGGCGGTAAAAAATTCATAATTAATATTATTTCCCAACACGCTTGGGATAATATAAAACGGCGGTTTAAACCGCGTCTACACAAACGAATTCCCCCTCCGCGGAATGAAGAAAATCAAGAATTCCAACCCGCTTAGAGTGCATTTTTTCTCCATAAATGTGATGTTAACCGCTCACTCTTCAACCTGCGGAGGCAGGTTTTGTTTTTATCGACGCGGTTTCAACCGCCCGGTATTCTTGAATGGAAATAATATTAATTCACAATCAACGATTTTCTGCTTCATGATCGAGCAACCATTTCTTTCTCCATAAACCGCCCGCATAACCTGTTAATTTTCCATCATATCCAATTACTCGATGACAAGGAATAACAATACAAATTCTATTCATTCCGTTAGCATTTGCCACAGCACGAACTGCTTTAGGATTTTTCAAGGCAGCAGCTTGTTGCTGATAAGAGCAAGTAGAACCGTAGGGAATATTTTGTAACTCTTGCCAAACCGCCTGCTGAAATTCCGTTCCAGGTGTGACTAGCGGCACCGAAAAATCTTGGCGATTGCCTGCAAAATACTCATTGAGTTGTTGTTGCAACACATCAAAATGTTTGTTTGTGCCTTGCAGTACAGTCGCATCTAAAAGTTTAGCCAATGACTCAAACTGCCTCTCAATCATTTTGCGATCGGTAAACTCTAAAAGGCAAATACCTTGTGCAACGGCACAGGCGAACATAGTTCCTAGAGGAGTTTCCAATCTGGTAAAGTCTATTAGTTGTTTGCTTTTGCTATTTGATGGTGACACGCCCAAAATAGATTTGAATGAATCGTTAAAACCGCTGAGCGATTCGTAACCGCTCTCGTAAGCTGTAGCAGTAACTGTTTCGCCGTTTTGTATTTTCTTAAAAGCTGAATTTATCCGCAATATTCTTTGATAGGAATGAAAAGTAATGCCGTGATTCTTCAAAAACCAGCGGCGGATTTGACTTGGCTCAATGCCTCTGGCCGTTAAATCCAAATCGGTTAATTTTGTGGCGGGATTGTGGCTGATTTCACGCAGAATAGCTTGAATGCGATCGGGTGTTTCATTCAGCATTTCCAAAGGCTTACAAACCTTACAAGGTCTGTAACCGTGAAGTATCGCTGCTTTGGCAGTTGGGAAAAATTCTACATTTTCTTTTTTCGGTTTCCGTGCGGTACAAGTTGGGCGACAAAAAATACCTGTGGTTTTTATTGCTGCCATAAAAGTCCCTTCGCAGGAAGCATCTTTATCAACCAGTGCTTGATACATTAAATCATCTGTCAGCATAGTTTTTTTTGAGTGCACTATTACTAATATCGCTGAGGTGACGAAAGTTTGACAACCGAAAAATTAACAACTATTTTTTTTCTACATATAGCGGTTCTCAGAAAGATGAGGATAGCCCAATGCCCAATGCCCAATGCCCAATGCCCAATGCCCAGTCGTACCTCACCTTTTTGAGAAAGGCTATATATCCCAACAAAAGATTAGAGTTGTCAGCTATAGAAAAAACCACCGAATCGCCTTTTTGGAGAGCTAAAACTAGATCCAATCCCTTGGTTCCTGACCTGCACCTGACTGCTTGCGGATGACCTGAGCGCTCAGCCATTGGCGCAGGGGTGGAGATTGCCCAATTTCAATGAGATAAACCTTAGAAGACTCTCGATCGATTCCTCCTGTGAGCAATTTGATGCCTCTGATGATTTTCGCTTCGTGCCACAAATCGAGCAAAAATACTTCGCAGGGGCTATCTGCTAATTTATCCTCAATAATGATTAGTTCATCTGGGCTGATTATTTCCTTGTTGGTTTCCCGGACTGGGAGCTTGAGAAAAGTCTCCATTTCTATATCATAGTATTCGGCTTCTGAATTATGGTAAGTGTCCAGAGCAGTGAACAGATAGTAATAGCACCACAACGCAGTAATTATGGAAACTGCTAATAAAAATGCCGCTCCCATAAAATACCCTACTTGATCAGACCATGAAGGGGGTACGTGTTCCAAAGTCGTGATGATTATAGAGTGAATGCAAAAAACAGCCAGCGATCCCAGCCCCAGGTAAAACAATCTACTACTAATACTCATCACAAATTTCTGCTTGTTTTCTGAGATGTGTTCTCAATATAGCCTACGGCTGCGGCTGAATTTACTGACGATCGATTTTTGGAGTCGCTATTGACACGCGCAGGTGTTAGAGTTTGAGGCAATTTGGGCGGATATTTCAATTCCCCGCAGCCACTATGTTCGGGATTGTGCGATTTTGGGCGATCGCGAATTATCGATGCAATCTTTAAGAAATCTTTAGCTTTTAGTTGGCGAGAGTCTAACAAAACTCAACTCGATCGAGTTTATAGATTTGTTAACTGTTAATTGTTGTTAAGAGCGAGCGGTGGCGCATTTTCTGCCAGGAAAGCTAGCTATACAAAACTTGTAAAAATTAGATATAATAGGCAAGGGCTGCTGTATATAATGTTATTAGGAGTTGCTCGATATCATTCGGTAACAGAGCAAAAAAATAAAACATGGGCAGAGTTACTGCAACAATCGCCGTCACCAACGAAGTAGACAAAATGTTGGCAGACAGAGGGTTTATACCAACAGAGCAAATTCGCTCTCTCACTCTCGATAATGTCTTAGTCGATACAGGTGCAACTCGACTCTGTTTGCCTGAAGAAATTATCGCTCAGCTAGGTTTAACCCTAGTTGGAGAAATTGACGGACATACTGTAATAGGATCTAGAAAATTTCGCCTATTTAAAAATGTCAGTCTTGCTATAGCGGGACGAGAAGGAAGGTATGATTGCGTTGAACTACCCGCAGGACAAGAACCTTTAATAGGCTTGATTCCACTCGAAGATTTAGGCTTGGAACCAGATTTGAAAAATCAACGGTTGATTGTTTTACCGGCAGAGGGCAACCAAAGCTATATTCGAGTGTAGTTTTTATAGGACTTATACCAATTTAAAATATCCTTGCTACAATAATTGAGGTTGAGTTTGTTTTCTCAAATATTATCGATGGTGCGTCGCTCGATAGATTTTTCGCCTCTTTTTGGATACTATCGATGGCGACACACCCTACCAATATCGTTGCATTGATTTGTCACTCTTGGTATTAGCTATGAATATCCGTACTGAAAAGCCAGAAGATGTAGCAACTGTTCGCAATGTCAATATTGTGGCATTCGGGCGAGAAAATGAGGCAAACTTAGTCGATCGCCTCCGGGGAATTGCATCTACATTTTCCTGGGTTGCCGTACAATCGGATCAAGTGGTCGGACACATTTTCTTCAGTCCGGTTGTCATCGCAGGAAAATGTTCTAGCACTTTGTCAATTCTGGGGTTGGCGCCAGTCGCAGTTCTACCCAACTATCAGCGGCAAGGTATCGGATCGCTGCTGATCCGCGAGGGCTTACAAGAGTGCGCGCGATCGCATTTTCAGGCAGTGGTTGTGCTGGGATCTCCCGATTTCTATTCGCGTTTCGGGTTCGGGGACTGCTAGTAGCAAGATGTTGGGATGCGAATATGATGTACCTGATGAAGCTTTTATGGTGTTGGAATTAGAAAGAGGAGCTTTGCAGGATTGCAGCGGAATGGTGAAATATCGATCGGAGTTTAGTCTGTGCCAGTAGCGAATAATACCACTTGCCTAGGTCTTAAAATTTATTTAAACGCTGCCTTTTCCCCTCTCCACCTTGGAAGCGTGCAAAGCAAAAACCGGAGTCAAAGCAGATTTCCCCTTCAGAGAAACAGCACCCAAAGCCTCGCAATCGAAGTTTAGCTCGATCGACTCAAACACCCTTTCACCAATCAAAATTTCGTTTTCCCCCGCCTTGCTCATCAGCCTAGCAGCCGTATTCACCGTATCGCCGAGGATATTAAACTCCCTGCGCCCTCGCGGTTCCCCAACCTCAGCAGCAAACACAGGCCCCCGATACAACCCAATTTGACAGCTTATTTTCACATTTTGACCGCCGATGACGATCGGAGGTAAACTGGCAATTAGATCCCGGATCGCGATCGCCGCACTCGCAGCGCGACTTGGATCGTCGGTATGAACGTCCGGTACGCCAAAATAAATCAGTATATCCGAACCATCCAAGTGAGCCGTTACTTTTTGCAGCACGCCCCCTTTCGCTGACACCACAGCATCAATTAGCGCAAACACCCGAGAACAGCCCAGTACCAGGTTAGCTTCCTCGGCTGGCGTAGCTTTGTCCACCAACTCCGGTAAACCGATCAAGTTGACAAACATCACCGTCGGTTCGGGAAAATCCGGCGGGATTTTCCGCCTGTCGGCATTTTCAACCAGCAGTTTCAGGATGGTTTTGGGTATATAACTAGCAAGGGGTTCCACCCGCTTCACGGCTTCCCCGATTTCCCTCACCAAACCCGACACGGTGCGATCGAGCAATACTGAACTTGGCATCCGCCGCCCAGTCAAAGTAATATCGTACTCTCCAAGTAGATCGTCCGTGAAATCATCTACCACCAACAAATAACCCGGTTTCCCCGGTTCAAAACGAAATTGCTCTCCCAAAGACTCTCTAGCAGTTTCAGTCAAACACACCCGCCCCACATTCCCAGAACCCTCAGCCTGCTTGGCTTGCTGGACTGAATGCCCCAGCAGTACGTGGGCCATCCGCAGCGGCGTACCGATATCTGCACTAATGTAGCGGCCGCAGTGGATACCCACCCGCATCCTCAAAGACAAAACACCCCGCGCCGTTTCAATATTCGCAAATTGAGCCATCGCCCGCTGCATCCGCAAACCCGCCCGCACCGCCCTGGCTGTATCCTGTTCGTGCTTCCCAGCCAAAAACTGCACCAGCAGCGCATCTCCTGTAAACTCCAGCAAATCTCCCCCCGATTTGCTGACGATTTCAATCATCGAGGCAAAGTAGTCGTTAATCACCCCCAGCAGCGTTTCAGCGCCCTTGCGCCCCTGGGCTGCGTTTGCTTCCAACAGCGACGTAAACCCTGCCAAATCTGTGAATAGCAAAGTGCCTGTTTGCCACTGGTAGCGCACCTCCCCCGGGTTGGGCGGAGATTGGGAAACGGGCCTGGGTACGTAGTCGTTGAGGATGTAGCGGAGAGTGCGCAGGTGCTCGAAAACCCCCATTAGTGTTGCGGGGGACGGATCTACCCACGCACCAGCGTAGAGTTCAGACGAAAGGAGCGATCGCAGCCGCAGTTCGATCGCAGCCAAGGGAGGATTGAAAGTTAATCTATTAATTTCCACCTAGTCTATTCTTAAAAAATAAGGTAAGTTCGATCGATCTCAAGCCAACACCAATTGCTAGCCCTATACCATTATCATAAGTTTCCCGTGACCCGATACCAGCCCAACTCAGAACACCGGATAGAAATTTCCCAAAGTCACAGCTTGATCGCTCCCGATTTGATCCGAGTGGCTCGATCGGCCTATGGTATGTATTTGAAAGTGCATTCCGAGCAGATGCTGCGTCCAGCCGGTGTAGTTGTCAGTCAAGGAAGCGATCGAGGTCAGCTAATTTTTACTGCGCATCCCGTTTTATTACCGGGCGAACGTTTTGTTACTTTTAACGAAATTGAATCTCAAATGTATTAGGCCGTTGACAGTTGATAGTTGACAGTTGACAGTTGTCAGTTGTCAGTTGTCAGTTGGCAGTTGGCAGTTGGCAGTTGATGGTTGATAGTTGTCAGTTGGCAGTTGGCAGTTGGCAGTTGTCAGTTGGCAGTTGACAATTGGGAATTGGTGATTGGTAACAGCTTAAAATCAAAACCACATCGCACAATTGCTGAAAAAGGTTCGTAGTTAGGACTTTAGTCCGCATTCAAATCAGAGAAATCGCATTTGTTACTACAAATATAATTGGTAATTGACACGACAAAATCTAACAACTAACAACTAATCAATCGCGACATTCAATAGTCAAAAAACAACTTAATGGAAACTATCTTTAATACCCTGGTCGCCACGATCGTTTTTGTGATCGGCTCGGCGATCGGCAGCTTTCTCAATGTGGTAATCTATCGTTTGCCTGCGGGTTTGTCGGTAATACATCCTCCTTCTCGCTGTCCCAAATGTTTAAATCAACTCAGAACTTACGAAAATATACCCGTGTTTGGTTGGCTGTGGCTGCGGGGACGCTGCAATCACTGCCACAGTCGGATTTCTGCCCGCTATCCGCTGGTGGAAGTATCTATGGGTTTGCTATTTTTGCTAATCTTCTCGCAGTTTGGGATCGCAGTGCAAACTCTGGGTTTGTGGGTTTTGTTTAGCTGGCTGTTGGCTTTGTCTTTGATTGACTGCGATACAATGACTTTGCCTAATTCTTTGACTCGATCGGGTTTGGTGCTCGGATTGGTTTTCCAAATCGCCAAAGGTTGGTGGCCGACATTTAGCCCGATCGACTCCGTACACTATCTTGTACTAGACGGAATTTTGGGTGCAGTTGTCGGGTTGTGGCTGTTTGATGCGATCGGACTTGCAGGATCGATCGGCTTCGGGCAAACTGCTATGGGTGGCGGGGATACCAAATTAGCCGCCTTGATGGGAGCTTGGTTGGGCTGGAAACTCTTGCTGCTAGCGGGATTTATCGCCTGTGTAATCGGGGCTTTTGTTGGTGGTGGGGCGATCGCCCTTAGATTGCTCGATCGCCGTCAACCCATGCCCTTCGGCCCTTGTCTAGCACTCGGTGCAGCAATTACGGCTCTCTGGGGCGAACCGATCTTATCTACTTACTTGCAGTTGTTTTTCCCGAATTTGGGTTTGTGATCTGCGGCTACAAAGCGCGATCGAACTTTATAATATCGGTTCATAAATTGGTAAAATTATCCCGTGTCTTGGATTACACTTAAAACCACTAGCTTTCGTTGGGAAGCGGAATTAATGCAGCAGCTCCTGGCTGCTCATCAAATCCCCGCTCGGATTGTAGACTTGGGTATAGCATCTTATTTAGGCGCAGGAAGTGCTACAGCCCTCCAAGTTCTTCCAGAACACCAGCAAACTGCATCGCTGCTGATCAGTCCAGTTGAAGATGAGCCAGAACAAGAGTGATTAGTTATTAGTCAATAGTCATTAGTCAACAGTAATTAGTCAATAGTAGATAATTGATATCTTTGACATGAGCATCGGAATAATAACGTTCAGAGTGCAGCGCGAGTATCCCACGCAGCCGAGCGAGACCTTCGCCCTGTCAGCGCGGGCAGTTTATATAGCGGTTCTCAAGCGTGGTGAGGTATGCCCGATGCCGGATGCCCGATGCCCGATGCCCGATGCCCGAAGCGTACCTAATCTTTCTGAGAAAGGCTATAGTATAATTCCTCTGTAGTGCGGACTTGATATAACAACTGGCAATTGACAACTAACAACTAACAATTACCAATTACCAATTCCCAATTACCAATTACCAACTACCAATTACCAATTCCTAAGTTTTAATGTCTCTATTTGATTGGTTTGCAAATCGACGAAAATCAGTACCGAACTCCCAAGAACGGCCGGAACGAGAAATTGCCGACGGACTTTGGCATAAATGCCCAGCTTGCGATGCCCTGAGTTATACCAAAGACCTGCGAGCAAATCAAATGGTTTGCTTGGAATGCGGGCATCATATCAGAGTTTACAGTGACGATCGCATCGAGCAGTTGATCGACCCCAATACCTGGATGCCCATTAACGAAGGTCTCCACGCCACCGATCCCCTAAAATTTCGCGATCGCAAAAAATATAGCGATCGACTCCGCGAATTTCAAGAAAAAACAGGCCACCTAGACGCCGTAGAAACAGGCATCGGTAAACTCGAAAATTTGCCCGTCGCCCTCGGAGTCATGGAATTTCAGTTCATCGGCGGGAGCATGGGCTCAGTTGTCGGAGAAAAACTGACTCGCCTCATCGAACACGCCACGCGGGAACGCTTACCAGCGATCATTGTCTGCGCTTCCGGCGGCGCGAGAATGCAGGAAGGAATGCTCAGCTTGATGCAAATGGCCAAGATTTCCGGGGCCCTGGAGCGCCACCGGGAAGCGAGACTGCTTTACATCCCAATTTTGACGCACCCGACCACCGGCGGCGTCACAGCCAGTTTTGCCATGCTGGGAGACATTATAATTGCAGAGCCAAAAGCTACAGTAGCCTTTACGGGCGGCCGGGTAATCGAGCAAACTCTGCGCGAAAAGCTGCCGGAAAATTATCAAACTTCCGAATACTCCTTCGCCCACGGTTTTGTAGACTTGATCGTACCCCGGACTCAATTAAAGAAAACTCTCGCTGGGCTGATCAGCCTCCACCAGCCCCAGCCTTTCTTGGCAAACTCGGAATTCCCCGCCCACGAGGCCAGCGACAGCTACCACCCTGTGCCCGCGCCGACTCACGCTTTCAAGCTTTCTCCCTAAGCTATTGCGCCTCCTGACTCCTGTCGTGGAGTCTGTAGGAGAGACTAGACTTGAATTGCCAGCCCTAGCTAGGACGATGCTCAGAGCATCGTCCCACAAAAATCATTTTTTCTTGTGGGGTGGGCACGCGAGCCCGCCCAAAAGTCTGATTAAAAGAACTTTTGCAATCTTGTCTACCAAAATTTCAGAGGAATTGCCAAAAAAACCCGGTTTCTTAGAAAAATATTAAGTTTAGTAGCGAGAAATGCACGCAGATACCGGGTGTTTAGCCCCGCGCGCCCAAGTCCTATTGATAATAAAGACGCGGCAATGGGATGATATTGGTTGGAAGTTGATGGGCTGTGAAGTTTAGGTAAGCAAAAATGCTTAGTGGCAGTTAGCGGTTAGTTAGCTGGCGATCGAACAAAATCTCAGACGAAACTAACAAATGGCAGCTAACAGCGCTTGTTAACAGTTGACAGTTGACAGTTGACAGTTGACAGCGAAGTTTTTAGGCAGGGGATTTAAGCCCCAGCCTAAAAACAATCCACCTAAAGGTGGGGGCTTAAATCCCCTGTGCTTTAGTTAAATTGTCCAGCTTTCAGTCAATAGCCGTTAACTCAATTTTGACCAGTCAGCGACCTAAAAATTATGGGTTTTGCAGACCTGTCCATCGCAGAAATAGCAGAGGACTTCAACGTCCCTGTTGAAGACGTGCTCCGCTTGTGTGACGAGTTGGAAATTGCCTACAAACACCCTCAAACCCGTTTGGCTTTGGAGGATGTTAAGGCAATTATGTCAACTCTCGAAAAAAGGCGCGACTCAAAACGAATTACAGATTAGATCGATCGCAAAATTCCTTTACCTTTATAAGGTACGGCTGCACAAACTTTCGCCAGTTGTCGCAGCAGGAAGGAATTTTGAACAGAAATCTGTTTGCCAGCGAGACGCTCTCTTAGCGTTCAATAATTTGCCCGATTTTTTTAAGGAGAACCATGCTTAAAAGATATTTCATTGCTCTGACCGCTGTATTCTTGACATTTCAGTTATTTGTCAGCAGTGCGATGGCTGTCGAACTGAGTCCTGAGCTTCGCACTGTGACTTTGAATGACAAAGGCGCTCCAGTGGTGCTGAGCCTCAAACAAGTTCAGCAAGGGAAACGCTTGTTTAACTCGGCTTGCGCTCAATGTCACGCTGCGGGCATGACAAAAACTGACCCGAATTTGAACTTGAGTCCCGAAACTCTGGCTTTGGCAAACCCGCCCCGCAATAATATTGACTCGCTGGTGGACTATATGAAAAATCCCACGACTTATGACGGGTTTCAGGAAATTTCCGAAGTGCATCCGAGCATGAAGAGTGCAGATATTTTCGCTGAGATGAGAAATCTCTCGGATGATGATTTGTATGCGATTGCCGGTCATATTCTGTTGCAGCCGAAAATTGTCGGCAAGCAGTGGGCTGGCGGTAAAGGCGCTCGCTAATCAATTTGAAATTTGAGATTTGGGATTTTGGATTGAGAGGGGCTGGGATTGGGCAAGGATTGCTGGCTGGCCGTTTTTCTATCGAAAATCTGAAATCTCAAATTTACCTCTTGCTGATTGATTCTCCCCAGTCGAACCCGCTGACTTAAGCTTGTGGACTGGTTGATGCTGACGAAAGCCAGAGTGCAACAAGAAAATTCGATTTTGTGAGCAAATGTTAGTGAATTATTGACTTTTCTACGCCCTTATGCTGCATCGTGGTGTTTTTCTCTGCTTTCTATTGGGGATGTTAATTATTTTGCCGCTCGTGCTGCTGGCTCCTCAACCTGTTTTGGCTGCTACCGATTCTTACGTGAATAGATATTTACAAGCCAGGGAACCTGTAGCAATGGAATTGGACGCTGAGGGAAACACTCGGTTGTTTTCGCCTCAGGATTTTTCTGTCGGCAAGGTGTTGTTCCAGAATAATTGCCTGAATTGTCACGTCGGAGGAGCAACTTTGCCTGATCCGATGATATCTCTGTCTTTGGCAGATCTCAAGGGGGCAACGCCTCCCCGCAGCAACATCAATAGTTTGGTGTCGTATTTGAGAGAGCCGATGACTTATGACGGCAGTGAGGACACTTTTTGGTGCCGCCAAGTACCCGAAAGCTGGATGCCGCAGACTGAGATTGAAAATTTGGCGGCTTTTGTGCTCCGGGCGGCTCAGAAAGCTCCAGGCTGGGGCGTGGATAATTTTGAGAGTTGAACTGCCGCTGCGACCAAGTGGTAGATTACTCGAAAAATCCCGATCGCGACTACGTGTTTGCGCCTGATTAAACAGGTAAAATAACTAAAGAACCACCGTGAACGGTGTCCATTAGAGGAGAACTACGTTGAAAAGACTCTTATCGATCGCCCTGTTAGCGTTCGCAATTTTGACTGTCGGCTTCGGCCGCCCTGCATTGGCTGGAGATGCTGCTAACGGAGCTAAACTCTTTAGCGCCAACTGTGCTGCTTGTCACATCGGTGGCGGCAACGTCGTTATGGGAATGAAAACCTTGAAAAAGGAAGCTCTTGAGAAGTACGGCATGAATTCCATCGAAGCTATTACTACTCAGATAACTAAGGGCAAAAGTGCTATGCCTGCTTTTCTCGGTCGTTTGAAGCCCGAACAAATCGATG
Organism: Microcoleus sp. A2-C3; assembly: GCF_036706065.1. NCBI lineage: Bacteria > Bacillati > Cyanobacteriota > Cyanophyceae > Oscillatoriales > Microcoleaceae > Microcoleus > Microcoleus sp. A2-C3. Next base: position 75,189 of record NZ_JAUBVX010000028.1, read on the forward strand.
ATATCGCTGCCTACGTGCTCGAACAATCTGGCAAAGACTGGAAAGGCTAAACTGCCTCTTTGAAGTCGGACAAGCTGGACTTGATTTAATTTAAAACTTGTCCTCCCGATCGCACCCTCTCTCTCTCTTTGGCGAATAAATGTCGGTTTGCAGCGATCTTAACCTATTTGGGAAAGCGCGCCAGAAATCGGATTTTTATTTGCCCAAGCGCGAGGGAGGGCAATTCGATTTTAGATTTTAGATTTTAGATGGGAGATTGAAGATTTTAGAATTGAAGATTTTAGAATTGAAGATTTTAGAATGAAAATTGGTGATTTTGTATAAATTGTCAAGCACATTACATTAAGAATTATTATTGCTGGTGTATAAATTAAAAGTCGGTGCTAGGATATAACCCCTGATTAGCAAAGCATTGAAATCAAAAATAAAGTTGATCGCAAAAGTGGACTCTACATCTACCATGAACGTAAAAAAATCAGCAAAAGTTAAAACTCTCGGAGATGCAGCCTCTGGTGCAATTGACAAGTATTTCCGCAAAACAATAGCCCACGAGGCTGAAGTTATCCAAGACAAAAATGCAGAAGAACTTCACCAAATGCGCGTAGGATTGCGGCGTTTGCGATCGGCTATAACGGGTTTTGCCCCGGTTTTAGACTTGCCAAAAGAAGCTTCTGAACGCAAAATTGGTAAGGTGGGGCGGATTCTGGGAACGCTCAGGGACTTGGACGTGATGCTCGAAAGTCTCCAAAACCGCTATTATCCGAATTTGCCGCCCCAGGAGCAGGAAGTTTTGGATGAGGCTGTATTGGATTTACTCAAACAGCGGCGCCGGGCTTTGAAAGGGGTGAGGGCTGTTTTGGAGCGCAAAAGTTACCAATCGCTGAAAAAGTCGATCGAGGATTGGCTGGAAAAACCGCAGTTTCGGGCGATCGAACATTTGCCAATTGCTGAGGTTTTGCCGGATTTACTGTTACCTCAAGTCAGCGAGTTTTTCCTGCATCCGGCTTGGCTGCTGGGCACAGAATATGAGGATGGCAAAGTTAAAGTTTGTGAGGATTTGAATGAGTCGGCTGTGGAAGAGAAGTTAGCAGCGGAGGGAACTATTCTGCATGATTTGCGGAAACAAGCTAAGCGGGTTCGCTATTTGATGAATCTGTTTGGCGATTTTTACGGCCCGGCTTATGAAGGTTATGTCGAAGATGTGAAAGCTGTTCAGGAATGTTTGGGTGATATTCAAGACAGTCAAGTTTTAGGGGAATTTTTGACGGATTTTGTCGATCGCGATTTGCAAAAAAAGTTGCCTAAACTGGCTGGTTTGTTGGCAGAAAAACGCTACGCAGCTTGGCAAAAATGGCAGGTTTTGCAGCGCAAGTATTTGAATTCGGAAGTTCGACAAGGTTTGCGATCGACTTTAATTCATCCTGTGATTAAAGATGCTGCTAATGGGGATTCGCCGGAGCAAAATTAGGTTTTTTGGGTACAGAAAGTGCGTGAATGGTAGCTATCCTGTAGGAAATCGCCCGCGCGGATTAGAAGCCGGACACGGCAGTGTCACGTCCCTGCTGATATGGCGTAAAATAACAGATATTTGTAGGGAAACGGCAAGGGCGTGTCCCTACTCAAGAAAGGGCGATCGCGCTTGGGAATAGAACTAAAAAAAGGGTTCTCGCCCGATGTGTTAAAATCAGGATTAGAGTGAGAACTAAGTAGGTATTGCAAAAAATATGCCTCGTATCTTTACAGCAATCGTTTATTGGGAAGAAGATGTTTATGTGGCAGAATGTCCTGAAGTGGGAACTGCTAGCCAGGGTGAAACAATTGAAGCAGCGATCGCCAATCTGAAAGAAGCAACAGAACTATATTTAGACGAATTATATTTTTAGAATGATAAATTTTTAGGCGATCGCGGTTTACGAAAGAAAGGGCGATCGTTCACTTGTTATATAATTATGGTACTCTAAAAGTTAGATAACTAAGACTGGCAAGACTAGATCAGTGTGACAACACAATTTTTCTGTCCGTATCTCGACAGTGAGGTCGAACTCACAGAAGAGCGAGAGCAGCACATTGCTGAGACCCATCCCGATTTGCTACCAACTTATCAGGAAAGAATAGCTTAAACTCTAGCTGACCCAGATGAGGTTCGATGTGATTTACGTTTTGGCAATACTTTTCTATTTTCAAGGCAGTATGGTAAGGGTCGCAAGGGTAGGTATGTTGTAGTAGCTGTTGTGAGTGATACAGTTCCCAGAGAACGCAATTGGATCGTGACAGCTTACCTGACAAAAACTGTTACCCAAGGAGAGATAATATGGCACAAAAACTAACTTTTAAATACGATGCTGTCGGCGATATTCTGTACATTCATAAATGTTCGCCTTATGCAGAGCAAGAATCGCAGGAACTCGACTATGGAATTGTTGCTCGTCTCAATCCTGAAACTGAGGAAATTGAAAATATAGAAGTTATGTTTTTCTCAAAGCGGTTTTTAGAGAGTAATGTATTTGAATTGCCGATTGTCGCAGACTTGCACGCTTAGTCTGAAGGCTTGAGATTGTTGCGAAAGTGCGATCGCACTTTACTCAAGAAAGGGCGATCGCACTTCATGATATGGCTCAAGAAATGGCGAGGCAAAAGTGTTGTCATAGTTGGAGTGAAAATGCTGAGAAAATACTATGACTTTACAAGTCATTTATCCTCATATTGAAAAACCAGGTGTAGGGGAACCTGCACGGCTGCAACGGATACCCAGAGTGCGGATTTCTCAAATTGTGATGGACTATTTGGCTTACGGGTGGTCAGTTGAAGAAATGTGCCGTCAGCACTCATATTTAATGATGGCGGAAGCTCATGCAGCAATGGCGTATTATTTTGACCACCAGGAGGAGATAGACGGCGAAATTCGCAGCGAGTGGGGGGAAGCGGAACAAGCAAAATCTCAAAAAGTGCGATCGAAAGCTTCCTGCTAACAAGGTTGTGCAGCCATTGTGGTAAATTCTACATAGCTGGGAATCTTCGCTCAAGGCATGGCAAAAACACCGATCGCTCTATATCGACAAGGCAACGCTAATTCACCTAGAATGGATAATGTTCGATCTAACAAAGATGTTACTACCTATGAAGAGAACGGTCCAATCTGGGTAGATCCTACTTTAGGAGGTGGGATTTCAACATTTGCTACTCAAAGAAGCGGAAAAAACTGGTGGAAGTTAGATGCGGAGAGTGAAATTCCTGCCGCCCTCGATTTAATTAATGACCACAACGATCATTGGTTGTGGAAACCGAGTTACAGAATGTCGATCGAGGAATACAAGCAGGCTCTTAAACTAATCGGTGCGTATTTCTACAAAGTGAGTTAACGGTTTCAAGCTTTGGCATTTTTCAAGCTGACTGGGTTAGGATAGTGGCAAGTAACTATAAATATTAAAAATGGAGTTCTGATGATTCTATCTTTTAAGGATGTACAATTTATTATTGAAGCTCTGGAATTTCGGATCGAGGCATATCAAGAAAGTTTGAAAGATGAAGAGTTGGATGATGATGAAGTGTCGGATATGGGCAATGATTGCTATTTTTTAGAAGCGCTACGCGAAGATTTAATGAAGGCTATTAAGGAGGCTAATATGCCTGAGATAGCAAAACCTGTACCCTCAGACGGCTTATATCAAGAGGTCAGAAATTAGTCAGGGCGATTCCCTACGGAATAGCTTCGCTCGCGCGTGCTTTAGGAAAGAAAGGGCGATCGCGCTTGCTCAGAAAGTGCTATCCTAGATCGGAGCACAGTCAGAAATTGGCGAGGAAAAAATCTTGTCAACCATCACCGATATTGGCACTCTCATTAGCCGTCATCCTGACATACATGGCGGCGGTGCAATTATTGCCGGAACAAGTGTTACAGTCCGTCGCATTGCTATTTGGTACAAGCAAAGTTTGACCGCAGAAGAAATTGCCTCTCGCATAGGGCATTTAACTCTGACTCAAGTCTATGCAGCTTTGACTTATTACCATGCTAACCGAGATGAAATTGATGTTGAGATTGTGGCCGAAGCAGCAGAAGGCGATCGCATAGAAGCACTGTATCAGTCTCAAACACAAATACAATCTGAATCTCAAGTTTTAGAAATGCCTTCAGTTGCTCAATATCCCAGCCGTCGGGAGTTTATGAAATTGCCCATTGAAGAGAGACGGCGCATTTTAGCAGAACAGGCTGAGGTGATGTTAATTCATTACCAGGATGATAGAGAATGGCAAGAATTACAGACAGGAGATTTAATTGACTACTAATTCTCTGTTTCCCAAACGTGGTGATGTTTGGCTTGCTAATTTTGACCCGACAGTGGGGGCAGAAATTAAAAAGATTCGTCCGGCTGTGGTGGTAAGCTCGGATAGTGTCGGCAAATTGCCGATTAAATTAATTGCACCAGTCACAGATAGGAAAGAATATTATATTGGCAATATTTGGCACGTCAGAATTCATCCAGATAGTGCTAATAATTTAACGAAAGTTTCTGCTGTGGATGTGCTGGAATTGCGTGGTATGGATGGATGTACAAAGGTTTATTCGTAAGATTGGGGAAGTTTCGACTGCTATTATGGATGACATTGCAATAGCGATCGCATCGGTAGTTGAGTATCGGTAGTTAATCAAAGGCAGATGGGACTTCAGGAAAGAAAGGGCGATCGCTATTTTCGATAAATGTTTACAGGAAATCACCTTTTAATCAAAGAACTGAAAAATGACTTCAAAAACTAGCCGAATTATTTCAAGCCAACTCAAATCGTTTCTCATCTTCCCTATATGTTTTATAAACAATGTAGAAAATGCGACAATCCCTAACTTTTATCCTCAGCTTTTTAAGGATGCACTGTGCCATCTGGCATAGTTGCGCCCGTCAGATTTACATTTGTAAAATCCTTAATTTGGCCTAAGTTAGAGCTTTTTAGATTCGCACCCTTAAAACTGGCACCATCAACCATTTCACTTTTCAAGTCATCCCAGATAACCAGTGATAAGTCAGCCTCATTCAAAATTGCTTTTTTGAAGTTTAATCCATCTCCTTTCAGTCGAGCATTAATAAGCTTTACCCCACTTAAATCAGCTTCCGAAAAATTGCCATTATCAATAGAAATTTCACTCAAATCAGCACCTTTCAAATTGACGTGAATTAGATTTGTTCCAGGACCTATCTTGGCCTTACTCAAGTTAACATTATTCAAGTTAGCCCCCTCAAAATTTACCCTGAATATTTGAGATCCACTAAGGTTTGCACCACTAAGATTTGCTCCTGTTAAATTTGTATCGCCGATGGTTGCACCAGCTAGGTTAGCACCCTGAAGGTTAGCATTTTTCAGGTCAGCACCGCTAAGGGAAACTTCTTTAAGATCGGCACCTTGAAGGTCGCAAGCTGGACATACACGTGTTTGCTTTAAACGCTCAACAGCTTGACTTACAGATAAAGAAGATGGCGTAGTTGTTGGAGATGGTGATGCAGTGGCATTAGGAGAGGGAGTTGGTGGAGATGCCGTCGCATTCGGAGAAGGAGTTTCTGGTACTAAAACCGAAGCTGTTGGCGATGGCGTTTGTGTTTCCGCAGCCAAAGGTGTTGAAGAGGGAGTTTCTGATAGTGCAACTGAAGGAGTTGGAGAGGCTGAAGTCGTAACTTCTGATTTGTTCATCACTGCTAAACCTGCAATAACTAGAATTGCTACAATAGCCCCCAACCCCAACACGATTGCTAACGGGAAATTACCCTTTTTCGGGTTGCCGTCATTTTGATTATTCATAATAAAAAATACTCGCTGAGTAAATATTTTTAACCTGAAAAGCAAAGTTTGAAAACTTACGCACTCAGGCAATAAAGGAACAGTTAATTGAGGGTTTGATGCTTCTTGCTCAAATCTGAGAAAGGTTCAAACCCTGATAAAAATATTTGGATGCGTCAGCCCTAAGTTGAACCAATCAAGCAAGCTCACTAAGAGTCAAGCTTGACTCTTAGGCGTGGCGAATTTCCCAAAAGTCTGATAGCTTGGTATTCAAAAGTGTAATTGCTGCTATCTTCTTCATTCGGGATTTGAAAAGTAATCCATCCCCGAACGCGCTCTCCTTTTGGCAGATCATTCATAGAATTTAGTGCAGGTTGTACCCCAAAGAAAGTTGGAGTATAAACATAGCCACTGTCACTTTTTAGTTTGGCATAAAGTAGATTCGCACTTACACCCTGATCGGACTCGCTAGCAAGCGTTACATCAACAGCTACGTATGGTTCTCCACTGTCATTCTGACCAGTTTTCACCTCGTTAACTGTTAAGTTGTATCCCTCCTGGATCACGGGTTTGCCAATAGTACCAACTGAGGCAGCTTGGGCTGGAAACTGTCCTAAGCTGAAACTTAGCATAAAGCACAAAAGTAAAATAAACAGCTTTCGCATTTTTTCTCCGGTTATTTTTTATGTTTTATTTATTGCTTGGATGCCCGTTATTGAATATTTTTACGTTAATTTATCTATAGTGTCAAGTAAAAAATGTCATAGTTTGTCAGGAGTTGATAAAATCATCTAGCCGTTAAAAGTCACATTTTGCCCTTTTTAGTCATAAAATGTCATAAGAAGTCTGATACAATAGATAAAATCTCCTACACTTGCCTAATTAATGGATGTTCAAGAACTTTTAAGGTTTGCCAATGGCTTGGTGTTCACTAAGACGGGCAAACACCTAGACGATCTGCAAGAGGCAGTAGTGCGTGGAACTTGGCAAGGTAAAAGATACTCCGAAATTTCCAAAGAGGTTCATTGTACTGAACGCCATGTCAGAAATGTTGCCTCAAAGTTATGGCAAATTCTTTCAAAAATCTTAGAGGAAGATATTAATAAATCCAATTTTAGCTCTGCGATGGAAAGGTATCAAATTTCTAAAATTTCAAATTTTGGTGATTTTAATTTTGTACAAAACAAAGGTAACATCAACGTTTGCACAGAAACCTTACACCATCCCAAAACTTCACAAAACTCACCCCCAACACAAACCTCAAATGAAGACGACACGCAACAGAAACCGCGACTTGACTTAAGAGATGCACCAGATATCAGCTCATTTTACGATCGCACATCCGAACTCGCCACCCTACAACAGTGGATTGTACACGATCGCAGCCGCCTAGTCGCAATATTAGGACTCAGCGGAATTGGCAAAACCAATCTCGCACTCCACCTCCTCTCACAAATCCAGCATCAATTTGAATATGTAATTTGGCGAAGTCTCGGCACATCCCCAAGCCTCCATAATACCCTAAAAAGCCTACTTAAATTTTTATCTAATCCACCAGAAACCGAATTGCCAACAAGCACCGATGAACTGCTATCGCTGCTAATCGACAAATTGCGATCGCACCGCTGCCTCATCATCCTAGACGACGTACAAACAATTCTCAGTAGCGGACAAATAGCAGGCAATTATCGACCAGAATATGAAAATTACAGCACCCTATTCAAACGTATTGGCGAAACTTGCCACAACAGTTGCTTAATCGTCAATAGTTGGGAACCGCCTAGAGAAATTGTCGCATTAAACAGAGAAAATGCCCGCGTTCGCACCTTACCACTCGACGGTTTAGGTGCAGCAGCGGGCGAAATACTCAGAGAAAAAGGTTTACTCGAACCGGAGAAATGGGAAACTCTGATTAACATTTATCGAGGCAATCCCTTCTGGTTAAAAATAGTTGCAGCCATGATTCAAGAATTATTTAGCGGGCGAGTTGCCGAATTCTTGAAATATGATACGCTATTCTTGGGAGACGAATTGAAAGCAAGATTGCAGCAGCAGTGCGATCGCTTATCAGAATTAGAGAAACAGGTAATGTGCTGCATCGCGAATGAAATCGAGCCTGTTTCTATTTCTCAAATTATAGAGAAGGTGCAATTATCGCCCGACAATTTATGCAATGCGCTGCTATCTTTGGGAAATCGAGCATTGATTGAAAAAGAAGAACAGGATCATCAGGCGCTGTTCAGTTTATCGCCAGTGATGAGACAATATGTGAAAACTGAATATTGTCGCGAGGGAATTGCTACATAGAAATTAGCGGATCTCATAGGTAGGGAAACGGCATTCCCGTGTCCGGCGGGGAGTTATGCAAATTACACATAATTCATAGGTAGGCAAACGGCATTCCCGTGTCCGGCGGGGAGTTATGCAAATTACAGATAATTTATATATAATCAATAACTATAGCAATACTTTCTAGCATACCTGGAATTGTATTTATTTGCCAGCCCTGAAATCAAATTTTTCCAGTTTCCAACTGTATTTTTTTCGGACAAATATCATCATCGTACCAACCAGTCAAAGCCACCGCCAAAGCATCCGCCGCATCATCAGGTTTCGGAATATAACCCAACTCCAACTCCCGCGCCACAGCCTCTTGCACTTCCGATTTATCAGCATTGCCGCGGCCGGTCAAAGCTTGCTTAATTTGAGCAGGCGTAAACTCAAACAGCGGCACTCCGCACTGAGCCAATACTAGCGTCAAAACGCCTCGTGCTTGAGCTACAAGTATGGTATTTCCCATTTTGTAAAAAAACAGTTTTTCGGCAATTGCCAAATCTGGTTTTACCTCGTCTATTACCGTGTGCAAATCTTCGTAAATTGTTTTTAGGCGCTGTCCCATTTCCTGCTTTGGCGTTGTTTTAATCACGCCACAATCAATCAGGGAAACGCTATTTTGGTCTTGTTTACCTGGGATGATATGACAAGAAATCGCGCCGTAGCCTAGATTTGCCAAGCCCGGATCTAATCCTAAAATTCGTGTTTTCATTCACATTTATTGATTGTTTGTCTCATATCAAATCCGATTAATCGCACCAGAAAAGCTTCTGTACAGATTCTCACTTCCCAATTATTCCATTCTTTGATCTAAGATCCGGTCCAATACTTCTCGGTTAAGGTCTAAGCGGTACTGAGAATAGAAAAATGAAGCTCCTGGCGCTGAGTACCAGTACCTCT
>NZ_JAUBVX010000029.1:0-80891 GCF_036706065.1 Microcoleus sp. A2-C3
TCTCTTTGAATACAGCTCAATAGTTTTATTATATCATATTAGTTGTTTTGTGTAATTAATTTTGTTGAGCTACTTAATGAATCGTCTTCTTTTAAATTCTCCTTTTTAGAGACAGGCTTTAAACCAATTTTTTCTGGTAACGGGTGGATGGAAGAAGGGAAATGCTTTTAATTCTTAACTTTTCTGTCTGCGACGGAACCAAGCGAAGATATTCAAATCTCCCTGCATTTTCTGCAATTCCTGCTGGTGCTGCTTGGCTGTAGCATAATACCATTGGCAATAAAGCTCAAATTCTTGACGGTACTTAACTTCGTCGTAAAACTCGCGGACAACTTGGTGTCTCTGAAAAATTTCGGCCGTTGGAGTCGGTTCTGGGACAATGTTTTGTAGCTCGTGGGGCAACATAACTGTTTGGGGGCGACTGTGGCAAATATTGGTGTAATGACTTTAAGCTAACACAGTTGTCAGTTGACAGTGGATAGTTGACAGTTGTCAGTTGACAGTTTTCAGTGGGAATTCTTGCATCCGTTACACCCGCTACACAATCCGCTGCCGAACTTCCTTCTTAGCTTAAGATATTCAATCTCAAATCCCAAATCCCAAATCTAAAATCTGCTAAAGCCATCCGCGCAGCCGATAGACGATTAAGCCGATGTATTCTTTTAAGGCTTTAGTTGACTGATGTAGATAATAGGTATCAGGCAATAAGTCCAGCGCGAATGCTAGCCCGTTGCTTTGAGATGTGGCGATATCCTGCTGCGTTATCTGAAAGTCGGTTGGCGCTGCAATTACTTTTATTCCCTGACGCTGAAAAATCAAGAGGGATCGAGTCATGTGCATCGCCGATGTCACTAGCAAAACGGGCTTTTTGATGCCTTTAGTATCTAAGATTTGCCGCACGTTGACGGCATTTTGATAGGTGTTGTGGGAATCGGGATCTTGCAGAATTGCTGATGCCGGTACGCCCATTGTTTGGGCAATTTCTGCCATATCTGCCGATTCGGGAGAGCCCCCACCTTTCCAGTCTACTCTGCCACCACTGAGGACTAACAGGGGAGCTTTGCCTTGACGGTACAGTCGGGAAGCGTATATTATTCGATCGCCCGCTTCACCCAATTCTACCCAAGGACGGGGTGCTAGGGCTGCTTTGACACCGCCACCCAAGACGATAATCGCTTCAGCTTGGGGGAGTTCGGCGGTTGGTAAATTTTGCCATTCGAGCGATCGAACTAAGGATTTTGACACCCAACCGCTACTTCCGAGTAGTAAAATAATTAGAGCCCCAGCCATTGGCGCCACCGCCCATTTTGGACGCTTCCAAAGTGTGATTAAAGCTGCTATCATTAACAGGCAACTCAACCCCAAAGGATAAATCAATAGCGGCAGAAGTTTAGACAAAAATAGAAACATTCAGCAAGTAATTCAAATTGCTCGTTAGCGGGAATGGGTAATCGGTAAGTAGTAATTTGGTTGACCAAAGCACAGGGGATTTAAGCCCCCACCTTTAGGTGGATTGTTTTTAGTCGGGGGCTTAAATCCCCAGCCTCAAAACTTCGCTGTCAACTGTCAACTGTCAACTGTCAACTGTCAACTGTCAACTGTCAACTGTCAACTGTCAACTGTCAACTGTCAACTGTCAACTGTTAACTGTTAACGCAGGTTTTATTTTTTATTATTGAGTTGTGAATTTTGAACTCTTTAACTGCCAGAGCAAAACTCAATATTAAAAACTTTTTTTGGTGCTATCGGCGATCTTCGGGTTCTGACAGCCAGTCCAAGAATGAAGTAGCTTCACGCCGGGAGGTTTTGTATTTATGCCCGTCTACTTCCACTACTTCTTTGTTGAGGATAGCATCAGATTTTTTATCCTGAGAACCTGTATTCGGGTTGAGTAGTAGTTCGTTGTGCCACCAAGCGACAGTTAAACCTACTGCCACGCCGCCGAGGACACCAAGGCCTAGACTTATGGGCAGACTACATCCTACTAAGCGAAACCCAACGGTAAACAGCACAAACCAGATTATCGCGGGGTTAAACCCCTTGGAGTCTCCGTTAAATTTTGCCATGAGCTGCAAGTTGTTTTTGTAATAATACAGAAAGATATTGACAATATTAGCAGACAATGAATTTGGCAAGGGCGATCGCAGTGCAACTACTCCCCACAAATCAAGTTTAATTGTACCTCTAAGTCTTGCGCGGTATCTATAATGTTTACAGAAATTTTCTCAAATTCTGTAAAAGGTTCTGCTTCTGCTTGCTGCGAGATCAATAGTTCTGCTGTCGCGTCGGCAATATCGCCCCGGCGCTGTTGCAGCCGTTCTCGCAATACAGCAATTGGTGCGGTGCAGTAAACGATTTGCCAGGACAAGCCGTGGGATTGAGCCAGATTTATCGCATCGGTTCTCAAGTTTTGGCGATCGAACTTAGCATCTAAAATCACATCCCAACCTCGGTCAGCCAGAACCATACCCAACTCTAACAATCTACCATAAGTCTGCGCCGTCATTTCATCCGAATACAAATCTTGTCCGCCGCGTTCATTTAAAGGAATTCCGCCTAAATGTTTGCGAACAGCATCGGATCGAATCTGAATTGCACCTGTGCGGGCTGCCAAATATCGAGCCACCGTACTCTTCCCAGAACCAGATAAACCAGACATCAAAGTTAACTTTCCCCGGCGCGGTTTTGTGTATTCCCAAGCTAATTTATAGTAATGAGCGGCTGTCTGTAAAATCTGTGCTTTTTCATCAGTTGAAACCGAGGCATCGTCCAACATTAACGAAGTTACTTTTGCTCTAACATAAGCTTGACGGCTCAAATACAGCGGCAGAACTTGCAGTCCTTCCCAATCGCCAGTTTGTTCGATGTAAGTATTGAGAAAAACATTGCCTAAATCTCTGCGCCCCCGCGATTCCAAATCCATGACTGTAAAAGCAATATCGTACATAACATCAACAAAGCGAAAAGGCTCGTTAAATTCAATGCAGTCGAACAGCAATATTTTATTTTGCCACAATGCTATATTCCGCAAGTGTAAATCTCCGTGACATTCGCGAATTTTATTATTAGCTATTCGCTGCTTAAACAACTCTTGATTTTCGGCAAAAAACGCATCAGTATAATCTTTAGTTTCCTGATATTGTGTCTGAGTCTGCGGCCCGCCGATATATTTTTGGGAAATCAGGTAATTGTTATCTATTGCTGTGCGAATCTGACTGACTTCGCCAAATGTGCGAATGTAGCTATCACTAATTGCCGTGCTGTGAAACTTGGCAACTTCCCGCCCTAAGTCTGCCATCAGTTGCTCCGTCAACTGTCCGCGTTCCAACAAACTGAGCAACAGCGAATCTTGAGGGAATTCCCGCATTTTCAGCGCGTACTCTACAACAACTTCTGCTGGAGTTATCTCAGGTGAATTACTGCCAAAGTGAAACTTATCGTCGCTTTGAATAATTGGCAAAACTTCTAGATAAATTTCCGGTGCTGTGCGTCGGTTCATCAGCAATTCTTGGGTGCAGAAATGCTGCCGTTTTTCCAGCGTTGAATAATCTAAAAAGCCAAAATCGACTGGTTTCTTGATTTTGTAAGTATAATCTCCTGTCAGCAGGACAAAGGAAATGTGAGTCTGAATTAGCTGCACTGGTTCTGTGACGCTGTGGGGGTAGAACCCAGGCTGTAACATTTGCTGAATCAGATCTGGGAGACAAGTATCAATCATATTGATTTTGGATTTTGGATTTTAGATTTTAGATGTTGCATTGAAGCCGATTTATTATAGAGTTGATAGTTAGCGTAAACCAAAAATTAGTGATGACAGAAAACAATCAAGAATCCGGTTCTGTGGATGTGTTTGGCGTGGGCAATGCCCTGGTAGACATCTTAGCATTAGTCGAAGATGATTTTGTGGTCAAGCACGGGCTGAATCGTGGCGGGATGACGCTGATGGATTCGGAAACCCAGGGGGGCATTTTGCACGATTTGGAACACACTTCGCTGCAAATGCGATCGGGGGGTTCTGCGGCTAATACGATGATTGGTTTGGCTCAGAGTGGCGGTAAAGGCTATTATTCTGGGAAGGTTGCTAAGGATACTAACGGCGAATTTTACCGCAAAGATTTGCTGGAGGCGGGGATTGATTTTAATGTGCATCCTGCTGAGTCGAACGGGCCGACTGGTACTTGTGTCGTGCTGACTACGCCGGATGCGGAACGCACTCTGTGTACTAATTTGGGGGTTTCTACTACTCTGGCGGCGACTGATATTGATGTCGATCGCCTGTCTCACTGCAAGTATAGTTATGTTGAGGGCTATCTTTGGGATGCTCCAGAACCGAGAAAGGCTAGTATTGAGACGATGGAACAGTCTAAGCATCTGGGTGTGAAGGTGGCTTTTACTTTTTCGGATGGCTTTTTGGTCGATCGATTTGCGGATGATTTTCACAAGGTGGTTTCGGAATATTGCGATGTGATTTTTTGCAATGCTGATGAAGTTCGCAGTTTTTTCAAGGAGGAATCTCTGGAAGAGTGTGCTCGGAAAATGAGCGAAATTTCCGATTTGGCTTTTATCACGAATGGGGATAAGGGCTGCATGGTGGTGGAGAATAAACAGATTGTGGATGTGGCTGGATTTCCCGTAAAGGCGATCGATACTGTGGGTGCTGGTGATGCTTTTGCCGGCGGTGTTTTGTTTGGGCTTACTAATGGTTTGAGTGCTACAAAAGCGGCTCGTTGGGGCAATTATTTGGCTTCTATGGTGGTGCAGATTCATGGTCCCCGTCTTGAAGGTTCTCAGGCTCATTTACTGAATCAGGTGATTTCTGGTTAGTAATTGAAAATGGGCGATCGCTCTTTTTGACGCACCGGGCGATCGCACTTTTGAACCGCAGATGCACGTTGATGGACGCGGATGGGGGGAAGGGGGAGATTTCTTTTTGACGTACCGGGCGATCGCCCTTTTGAACCGCAGATGCACGTTGATGGACGCGGATGGGGGAACGGGCGATCGCCCTTTTGAACCGCAGATACACGCGGATGGACGCGGATGGGGGAAAGCTGTACTTTTGATGGTAATAGCAATCTCTCTGAGTCTGTTTGTGCTAATCTTAAAAGGCGATCGACATTACCAATTAACAGTTTTTAATGCTTTATGTCTAAGCAATCAGTCATTACAGAACATATTGAAATTACGCCTGGAGTGCTTGGCGGTAAGCCGCGCATTGCTGGTCATCGAATCGCAGTAGCACAAATTGCACAGATGTATCTGAAGATGGGAGAATCCATAGAAGACATTGCTAGAGATTATAATTTATCGCCAGCTTCGGTTCATGCAGCAATGGCTTACTATTACGATCATCGAGAAGAAATTGACCGCCGTACTGCGATCGGAGATGCTTTTGTAGAAGAGTTGAAGCGTAACATTTCACCCTCTCCTTTGGAGGAAAAGTTGAGGGCAATTAGATGTGAGTGAACGCATTCGCTTTCATTTGGATGAAAATGTTAAATCGGCGGTGGCGCGAGAGTTACGCCGACGATTAATTGATGTTACAACAACTATTGAGGCCCGATTGCTTGCTCAGAGTGACGAATTGCAGTTAGCATTTATCTGTGAACAAAAGCGGGTAATTATGACTCACGATGATGATTTTTTAACGATCGCTAGTCTTAGCAGCGAGCATCCAGGTATTGCTTATTGTAAGCAGGGGACTCGTTCGATCGGACAAATCATTGAAGGTCTAGTTTTGATTTATGAAGTGTACAAGCCTGACGAAATGGTTGGGCGTGTTGAGTTTTTGTGAGAAATGGTAAGGGCGATCGCTCTTTTGAACCGCAGATGCACGCTGATGGAGGCGGATGGGGGAAAGGTCGATCGCACTTTGGGCCCGTCGCCGTCTTGTGCCTCTGTAGGATGAGCCATAATAGACTAAGCCGCAACTCTTGTAGTGCGATCGATTAATCAGCAACTATCGGACAGTTTGATTTATGCTAATTCAGAAAATCGTTCAAGAATTACAAGACATCCCGGAAGATAAACTCGCAGAAATCTACGATCTGATTCACTATTTTCGCCTCGGATTAGGACGAGAAAAGCCACAGCCTCGCACCCCTGGTTTACTGACGGGACAACTCGGTGATGCTTTTTTTGAATCCCTAGCAGAAGATGAACTAGAACAATGGGAATAAGCTACCTAATCGACACCCATATCCTGCTGTGGTGGCTCTTTGACGATCCCAAACTCAATGCCAAATGCCGGGACATCATTCGCAACCCCGATTTTAATATCATTGTTAGCACTGTTTCAGCCTGGGAAATAGCCACCAAATATCGCATCGGTAAACTTCCCGAAGCCAAACAGATTGTCGAGGAATATTCGCAAATCCTCAACCGATCGCAATTTATAGAATTAGCTATAACTTCAGCCCATGCCCTCCGCGCTGGCAGCCTGCCCATTGCCCACCGCGACCCTTTTGATAGAATGATTATGGCACAAGCTGAACTCGAAAATTTGCCTGTTATTACTTACGACACAGCCTTTCATACGGGGCTGATTCAGGTTATCCCTACTGCCTAATCAAGAGCATCAGCATGGTAAGGTCGATCGCACTTTTGAACCGCAGAGACACGCGGATGGACGGGGATGGGGGAAAGGGCGATCGCTCTTTTGGGATTAAGGTCGATCGCTCTTTTGAACCGCAGATGCACGTTGATGGACGGGGATGGGGGAAAGGGCGATTCACGATCGGGATAGCTACAGCGCGTACTCAGGTAGCAGTTGGACAATAAAACCTAAATCTAGGTTGTTTAATCGTTAATTTTTGTCATTTTTGCAAAATATACTGACTGATAATCTGTTTGAGTTCTTGAAGAGCTTCTATAGCGCTCGGTACATCCACTATTGACAAAATAAATTAGTTTAGCTAAGATAGAATTTAGTTAAAATTGCCAAATATAGCAGATGCACATAATCAGCTATCGGCGAGTGCGTGAATATAGCGAAAGTCATGCTGATTGTCGGGAAGTATTAGATAACTGGTTTAAAATTGCTACGAAAGCCAAATGGTCAAATTTAGTTGAGGTGCAATCTGTTTTTCCTAAAGCAGAAGCAGTTGGAGGTTTTACCGTTTTCAACATCAAAGGCAACAATTATAGATTAATAGTTAGTATCGATTATGAAAGCCGATTGATTTATATCAAATACATTCTTACTCATGCTGAGTATGATAAGGAGAAATGGAAAAATGACCCTTATTTTTAATCCAGATAAATACACAGAGTTATTGTCTCAGTATCAGCCGAAAATCATTAGAACAGAAGCTGAGAATGAAAAGGCTTTGGCTATTGTGGAAGAGTTAATGCACCGTCGCGATCGCACTCCTGAAGAAGATGAGTTGTATGAATTGTTGATTGCATTGATTGAAAAATTTGAGCAAGAATATTATGCACCGGGAGTTACGGCTACCCCTAATTCATTGTTGCTATTTTTGATGGAACAGCGATCGCTAAAACCTGCGGATTTGATGGGAATTATTGGCTCTGAAGAAGGAGTGTATGGCTTGGTTAATGGTGAGCGAGATATCAGCAAAGAGCAGGCTGTGATTCTGGGTAGTTTTTTTTATGTAGAGCCGAGTTTGTTTGCTAATTAATGGCTTTTTTAGGGCAGATAGAAGGATAGATTAAGACCGATCGCTCTTTTGAACCGCAGATACACGTTGATGGACGCGGATGGGGGAAAGGGCGAGATCTCTTTTTGACGCACCGGTCGCACTTTTGAACCGCAGATGCACGTTGATGGACGCGGATGGGGAAAGGTCGATCGCCCTTTTTGACGCACCGGTCGCACTTTTGAACCGCAGATGCACGTTGATGGACGCGGAGGGGGGGGGAAGGGATCTCGCGCTTAAGCTAATTAAAGGTATCTGGAAAACAGATTTATGGCGGAAAGTAGCGATAAATATCTTTCCGGTGGAGAACCCTTACAAAAGTAATAGTCTCGCCATCAAAATAAAAACCTATTCGATAGTCGCCAACCCGAAGCCGATAGGCCTTGTCATCGCCTTTTAATTTTTTTAAGTTAATAATTGTCTGTAAATTAGTAAGATTGGGAATTTCCTCAAAAACGATCGCTTTGACTTGCTCAAAGACAGGCGCACTTTTAAGAGCTTTTAAATCCTTTAAAAAACTGGGCAAATATTCAACTTTCATTCTTTATCAAGTTCGGCAAGTGCTTCTTGTAAAGTTAACGGCTTTTCATCTTTTACTTGGCGCATAGCCTGGAGAAGTCCTCTATCTTCGATCGCCTCTAGGAGATACTGATAGTCGGTATAGTTGAGAATGACTTGACTGATGTTGCCTTCGGTATCGAATATTAATTCTTTGGCAAGTGGATAGTCTTCTATTTTCATAGATTTTGATGAGTTGGGAGGGAATGATGTTTCTATTTTAACAGCGCACTCCTAAATCGGGATGGACAATCCGCCACTGGTGTCAGCATTTTTCAATGATTTGGAGGCTCCTGATTAAACTGTACCTGCGAAAGCTCTGATAATTCTATGGTAAGACCGATCGCTCTTTTGAACCGCAGATACACGCTGATGGACGCGGATGGGGGAAAGGGCGAGATCTCTTTTTGACGTAAGGGCGATCGCTCTTTTGAACCGCAGATGCAGGTTGATGGACGCGGATGGGGGGAAGGTCGATCGCACTTTTGAACCGCAGATGCACGTTGATGGACGCGGATGGGGGAACGGGCGATCGCCCTTTTTGACGCATCGGTCGATCGCACTTTTGAACCGCTGATGCACGTTGATGGACGCGGATGGGGGTAAGGTCGATCGCTCTTTTGAACCGCTGATGCACGTTGATGGACGCGGATGGGGGTAAGGGCGAGATCTCTTTTTGACGCACCGGTCGATCGCTCTTTTATTAACCACAGATGGAGGTGGGCTGAGTGCGAGGCTTGAGTGATTTTGAGATTATTTCCCTGCCACTTTTAGCCTGCTTTTTCTGCCAATCTGCAAACATAGCATCCAAGTCGTAGTTAAATGACTTAGCGTGTTCTTCACGAATTCGGTGAATTTCCTCCAGGATCTCATCTTGCCACATAAATTAACCTCCTAGTAGTTCGTAAGGCGTACACAATATCGGTAATTGGTATCCGAAATCAAGACTAATTTCTGCAAGTTTTCTCTGAATTTGAGCGTTAGCGATATGCTTGCAGTTCCATGTTAGCAGGTAATCTAAACCGTAAACGGTAGCGGTTGCAATATGAACTGCATCATTAGCAGCTTTGGGAGGAAGATTGCTTCGTGTGAGAAATTGTCCTGCTAAGTCTCGTACAGCTTGATTGAGTTCCAGCAATGGAAAGTCGCGAATTATCTCCAAACGTTGAGTCGCAATCTCTGAGTCCCCTTGTACTATTTCGTCCAAAACAACTTGTGAGATATAGAGTCTGAAGTTGCTTCGCCGAAATTCCCACCAATCTCGTGTTACCTCAATGTTTGCAGCTATAATCAGGTTTTTGGTGGTTCTGGCGGTGAGGTAGCCCAAGATACTGGTTTCGATGTAGACAGTTTCACTCATACATAATAGATTGTAACAAATTCTTTGTTAACAATACCATTGCTTGTCTAGCTTAGGGATAAATATCATTGTTACATGGTGTAATATTCTTTTTGAAGTATCGCGCTTGTTGGTATTTATAGAAGATGCGATCGCTCTTTTTGACGCACCGGTCGATCGCGCTTTTGAACCGCAGATACACGCGGATGGACGCGGATGGGGGAAAGGTCGATCGCTCTTTTTGACGCACCGGTCGATCGCACTTTTGAACCGCTGATGCAGGTTGATGGACGCGGATGGGGGAAAGGGCGATCGCCCTTTTTGACGTAAGGGCGATCGCACTTATCTGATTATCCTAAATCACTGTCAAATTGATGGGGACAAAACTACCGCTTAACTGAGTGGGCGATACGCCAACAACAAGACCTAAAGTTTGATTCGATCCGGCAATCTTGATGATGGTATTGCCTTGATCGAAGTTCAGGATTAGGTTAGCTTCTGTTAGTCCTTCTGTCAGTCCCATTTGATCTGCGCCTAATTGGAAGTCTAAGATAGCATCTGGCAGGAATTCGCCAGTTACAGCGGCATCTTTTGGTAGTACAAAGGTATCGCTGCCGGGGCCGCCGATTAAGATGTCTCGACCTAAACCGCCGTTGAGAGTGTCGTCACCTTCGTTACCTTTGAGGCGATCGTTGTCTGCACCGCCTAAGATACTATCATTACCCTGACCTCCAAAGATATTGTCATTTCCGCTGTCGCCAGTGAGGATGTCATTGCCTTTATTGCCGTAGATGATGTCATCTCCGCCAAGTCCGGCAAGGGTGTCATCGCCAGCGAAACCAACGATGCTATCTGCTGCATCAATGCCAACTAAATTGTCGTTTTCAGGAGTTCCTAAAACTTGACGCAGTGGGGGACGAGTTGGTGTTGGTGTTGGTGTTGGTGGAATATTGTCTGTTCCTGTGGCAGTACCGTCATTTGTGACTGTAGTGCTGGCCAAATCGAAATCATTGGAGATGTCGGGGTCGTATGTTTTACTGGTTATGCTAGAGGTGCTGGTGATGTCTCCAGTTGTCGGTGCGGTAACGGTAATGTTAACTGTTGAAATTTGACCTTTCGGTAAATCGCCGAGATCAAAAGTTAGTTCATTTCCTGACTGCTTGGTGGGGGTTACATTAGCGGAAACAAATTTCGCACCCTCTGGCAAGGTTTCGGTGAGGATTGCACCTTTAGCGCTATCAGTGCCGTTGTTCGTGACGGCAACGGTGTAGTTGACGTTTGTTCCCGGTGTTGCTGTATCGCTATCGGCTGTTTTAGTGACTGATAAATCTGCTGATTCTGTTACTTGAATCGGTGTCTGAGAGTAGCTGAAAACAGGTGCGTTGTTTTCATCCATCGCCATTGCATAGACGTAGTAATCGCCAGTGGGTAAGCCTTGAGTGTTCCAGACGAAGTTACCTGCACCGTCTTTTTCCTCAAGTCCATCTTTGATTAGAATGCCATCGAAACCTTGGTTATCAGTGTCGTAGAATAAGCTGACTTTGGCAGTGGAGTCAGAGTCAAAAGCGTTGTAGTTGATGGTGACATTTTGCCCGCTGACATCTTTAGATAGAGATGTCAACTGAACCGTAGAAGCCTGAGAATCCTGAAAAGCACTGTACTCTACATTACCTAAAGCAGTTGAATTCGTTAAGTTGATATCCCAATTACCTGGTTGTGGATTGGCGATCATAACTGCCTTGGTAGTTGCAGTAGTGAGGGCATCAACAATTGCAATATTATTGGCTGCAAAATCAGACTCTTTGAAAATAGCGCCAGTGGGTGCTTTAATTTCAACTGGAGTATTAGCAGTGGCATTATCCCAGTTGGCGTTGAGAATTATCCACGGTGTGCCTGGGGCAACAGTGAAGCCTTGTATGGCGGAAGCTGTTTTATCTGCACTAGCTTCAAGCTGATTGCCAGAAGCAACTCTTTCGATTTGACTAGAGGTAACGATCGAGCTATTTGCTCTTGGCACTGGTTTACCTACACTGGCCTCGGCTTTACCATCAAAAGAAACTTTGATCGTCGCTTCATATTCTATTTTGATAGGCTCCTTAAAGTTTAAAGGATTGAAAAATTCCATAGGTGGTAACTTACCATAAGCCTGAACAAAGTCGTTCGATAGATTGTTGTCATTGGAGTAGTTGAGGGCAAATTCTGCTTGTGCAAGTGGCTGACCTTTGAATTTGATTTTGCCACCGCCTACCTCAAATTTGTCAAGAATTTTTACTTTGGGGATTTCAATGGATATATCTGGGACTTTGACGCTGGCAGTACCACCCATGATGATGTTGAAATTCTTATCGGCACTAAATTTGCTTTTGGTATTGATTAGACCGCCAAGCATTGAGAAGTCAGCCTCAGCATTGAAGAATTTTTTATTCCAATTGAGTTCAGCCTCACCTTTGCCCTCTACCAATCCACCTGCAATTTTGATAGTACCGTTTGTCTTGAGACGATCGCGAGTGATGCTACCGCTTGCATTAAGTTCAACAGCAGTTCCAGAAACATCTCCGCCGGCCCAAGAAGGTAGTGATATTGTTAATTTAGGCCCAGCAGTCACCCCAACATTAGTAAGACTGCTCTCAATTTTATCGGGTTTGGTAAGATCATTCACCTGCCCCGATATGCTCTGAAGAAAAGCACCAGTAGCGCCAATAGGTTTGTTGAGGTTACTCCCTCCTATCTTGATAAAGTTTAATTTTTTATCAACAAAACCAAGACCACCACTAAGTTCAATTCCCGTTGGGATAAGTATAGTACCTTCGCCCTTAACCTCTTTGGCTTCTGTATCCAAAGATAATTTTGCATTTTTAATCTCCCAGACCTTTGGCACCAGCTTGATATTGTCTAAAGAAAATGATCCCTTGACATCGACAATGGGGCTAAAGTCACGGTTTATTTTAATGTAATTGGGATCGGCAAAGTTGGCAGTAATAGTGAAAGGGGGGGTGGGAGTAGGAGTGGGACTGGGATCAAATACAACCAACTCGGCTTTACCTTGAAGGGTAATTCCTGCTCTTTGCTGAGTAGTATATCCAAGTGCTAAACCTGTCCCTTTAACCTCCAGTAAGTCTTCTATATTAAATTTTGCATCTGGGAAATCAATTTTTCCTCCTGTTAGGCTCACGCCATCGTTGCCAATCAGGATTTTATTGTTGCCTCTGATGTCTAGCTTAGTTCCGCCCAAAAGTTCTGGTGGGAATTGAAGCGTCCCTTCTAATTCCATTCCTTTTTGTGTGAAAGCTAAGTTGGTGAACTCAACTTCTGTGCCAGCGAGCTTAAAGGAGTTTGCTACTCCTTGGGTAGTTTCCTTAACTAATTTTGAAACTGCTTTGCCAACATCAAATTCTAAATCACCTTGATACAATGGCACTGTTAAGCCACCAATAGTAGGCGAAAATATTCCTGTTGATTTGATAGTTTGGTTATCGTAACTAATAGAGCCATTAACACTTAACAACGGGAAAGGGCCATTTTTTAATCCAATTTGGATAGTACCTGATGCCTCGTAACTCTTGGTTTTGTCGTTGAATACGAATTGACCGTTAACTACCTTGAGTTTCAGCGGATCTAGATCCACTTCGTTACTAGAATCGGGTTTGGGAATTTGATTTGCAGGTACAATTGGAACCGGAAGAGGAATTGGGGGAGTTGGAGTTGGAGGAGTTGGGGGAGTTGGAGTTGGAGGAGTTGGGGGAGTTGGAGTTGGAGGAGTTGGGGGAGTTGGAGTTGGAGGAGGAGTTGGAGTTGGGGGAGTCGGAGTTGGGGGAGTTGGAGTTGGGGGAGTTGGAGTTGGGGGAGTTGGAGTTGGGGGAGTTGGAGTTGGGGGAGTTGGAGTTGGAGTCGCAGATAGAATAGATGATGCTCCACCAATGGAACCGGTAACACCCGTTAAATTCCTATCAAGCGTACCTGCTCCTGTTGTGGAATTGATAGTAATTCGTTTTCGATCTTCCGTGAAACCGAGAAAATTGCCATTTTCAAATGACAAACCAAAAACATTTGTAAAGCCAATATCACCAATTTTGGTTGCTTCACCTGTCAGAGATACGGAAAATAAGCTATCACTTGTTGTGTCTAGTGATGTAGCTAAAAATCGATTATTAGTAGCATCAAATACTAAGTCTCCACTACTATCAAAGTCTGAACCCAAATTAGCGACTAAAGTTGCTGCACCGGTACTAATATCAATGGTGTATAACTTAGAAAAATCGGCAGCATAAAGTGTATTGTTGGCAAATTCTAAAGCATTCAAGTTAACAAAAGAACCTAAACCAAAGTTGCCAACAAGTGAAGCAGATCCTAAATTGGGTTCGATTTTATATAAATTGCCAAAGGTAATGCCGAAAAGCTGACCGCTATTAGATAAGGCAATGTCGGAGAAGTCTAGGTTACTTGTTGCTATCTGTGCAAATCTTCCTAATTGATCAACTGTTCCAACTTGTCCATCCCGTGTGCCAACTATAGATGAACCCGTACCCAGCGAGCTAGTATTGATGGTGTAATTTCCTGTTGCACCAGAATTAGCACTGGTAGCTCGAAGAATATAATCAATGCCGGGAACCTTCGTAAAACTTAGCTGTGAATTCCGACTACCACCTGAGTCGTCGTTAAAGTCAATCACTTCACCTGTTGAAGCATTTACCAGTTGTAGGTAACTGTCAAAATCCGACGAGTCGAGGTTGATCTGAACTTGCTGCCAATTGGAAAGCTCACTCAATGTATAGTCATCCGAGAAGCTACCTAATTTTTTAGGATTTTCAAGATCAGTGCTGCTCAAACTCTCATCAATCGTTTGCCCTAAAGTAATATTCACCATAATCCCATCTCCTCAAAAATATAGTTGTGTGAAAACCAGCAAAGCCCGCCTTGCAAACCTTGCTATATATGTATCTGGACGTTCATCTGCTTTTTATGCAAATTGCCCGCTTTTTGTAATGAAACTTTACATTGCTCAAATAGCCGTGAAGCGGAGCCATCCCCTAGAGAATCGCCCGATCGCCCGCCAGATTTACCCTAAAACCAGGTAACTCCGATCGCCCTTAATCTCCTCCAGAGGCGCGATCGCACTTCCCTTAGATTGTCGAGTAACACATCAGTAGTGAAACATAACCACAAAGCCAATGCCTGCGTACCTTGTTTTACTTTCGATCTGTAGCCGCAAGCCGGACTCATCACTTCACAATACTCCTGAATCCTGAATCTGTATCGGCTCAATGGCTCAGCATTTGGCTCAACATAAACGGCTCATTTGGCTCATTTAGCTCATTTGGCTCATCTTTCGGCTCTCCGATGTAATCTATAATTCCATTGGGGCAAAATTATGGTACAGGAGTAAGAATGGCAGGTTTACTCAGAGCATCCGAGGAAGGATTAAAAATAATCGATTTGGTAAGACGAAGCCTCGGATGGAATAAAGCTGATGAACTATGGTGTCAGGCTGCTATCACTTCAAAAGCAACTTTAAAGAGGTTTTGGGTGCGTCAGCCAATTCGACGCGAAACATTTATTGCTATTTGTAAGGCCGTAGGAATCAATAACTGGGAAGATATTATTGAGCGCAACGATATCAAGCAAACAGAATTACTATTAGCTGCCGCGATCGCAGATATCGCCCCAGACACCCAAACCGATCGCACATTCGCACTTCCCGACAACATACCCCCAGTCTGGAATTGGCTCGATCGCACATCCCACCTCAACACCCTAAAAACCCTGCTACTCAACCTAGACAACCGAAATCCACCCCCAAATGCGATCGCCCTTGTCGGCTTACCCGGAATCGGCAAAACAACCCTGATCAGTCAACTCATCCGCCAACTTCAAACCGAAAATAATCCCTTTGTCGCCGTCGCTTGGCAATCATTGGAATTCGTCAAAAACCAAGCACCTCAATTTGATTGGTTTCTCGATTCCCTCCTATCTGCACTTTCCTCCGCAGATACAACTTTTCCGATCCAAAATGCACCAAGTGCCGCCCCAGTGCACACATTCCAAAAGATTGAAAAACTGCTAAAATTGCTCAAAAATCAACCATGCTTAATTGTGTGCGATCGCCTAGAAACCATCTTGCAACTTGGGCGAGCCGAAACAGCCGGATATTTTGCCGAAACCCAATCTGAATACGCTTGGTTATTCAAACTACTAATAGAAACAGCACATCAAAGTAAAATCATATTTATCAGCCGCGAAACCTTAGCAGAATTGCCGCCAACAATTACCCGCGAAATTACCATTGATGGACTCACAAATAATTGCGCTATTGCCCTATTGACATCATTTAACTTAATCGGTACAATAGAAGAGATGACCGAACTTGCCCAGCGCTATCAAGGACATCCCCAAGCTTTGCAACTAATAGCCTCATTGATTCGCGATGACAGCGAATATCAAAGCAATGTCAGCAAATTCTTGCAAGATAGAGACTGGTTGCTAACTCGACCGATTGAGAGTCTGCTCGATGAAATGATAGCGCGTCTCAGTGACATTGAGCGAACTTGCTTGAGCCGAATTTCTGTCTATCAAACCGCAGAATATCCGCTGAATTTTGCGGGAATAGCCGCTCAAATGCCGGAAGTTAGCAAGTACGAACTCAAAGAAAATATTATTCTCGCTCTCAAACGCCGACAATTGCTCTATTATGACTGTCAGCGATTGTCTTACCAGTTGCATCCGTTAGTGCGCGAAAAGGGCGATCGAATATTGAATCAAAATCCCGAAAACTTTCGCACCGCACACCGCCAAGCCTACCGCTATTTTATCAGCATTCCCCTAAAACCTGAATGTGAATGGCAACATATTGAGGATATTAAGCCGTTGATCAGAGCGCATTATCACGGGTGTCAAGCTGGGGATTTGGATGCAGCAAATGCGATTATTTCGGGAGTTTGTGAATATCTGCGACAGTGGAATTGTGCAGAATTAGTGTGTGGAAATATAGAGTTGCCATTGTTAGCGGAAGTGAAAAACATTAGCCTTTCAGGGGCGGGCAAGATGCCCACCCCACAATAAAACTTTATGTATTGTGGGGTGGGCATCTTGCCCGTTTTCTTAGTCCGCGAAGGCGGACTTCGTTTGTGTAGACGCGGTTTCAACCGCCGAGTTTTTTGGTTTCTGTCGATTTTCCACCGCCGAGTTTCTTGATTTCAACTGCCGATTTTCCACCGCCTGGTTTCTTGATTTCAACATCAACCACTCGAATAAATTCCTCTTTCTTGCAATTGCTGCATAAAAAACTCTTCCAAAGAAGGCTTAGCCAAATTCATCCCAATTAGCTGCCCTCCACTCATGCTCAGACTAGAAATAAACTCCTTCGGACTTCCCTGCAAATGACCGTACCACAAATCATTATCAACTTCCATATCCGGTATCCATTTTTTCAGAATATTCAAGTGGCCACCCCTACCTTCAACCCGGTAAGTTTCAGTATTTCCCAGGAGTTCGTCGATCGCACCAATGCAAATTAACTCACCCTTAGCCAAAATTGCCACCCGATCGCAAATCTTCTCCACATCCGACAATATATGCGAATTAAAAAAAATCGTTTTCCCTTGATTTTTCAGCGATAAAATTATCTCCCGCATCTGATAGCGCCCCATCGGATCTAAACCCGACATCGGCTCATCCAAAAATACCACATCGGGATTGTTAATCAAAGCTTGAGCCATGCCGATTCGTTGCAGCATTCCCTTAGAATACTGGCGCAACTGTTTTTTTATTGCCGCCGATTGAGATAAACCAACTAACTCTAGCAAATGCGGAATTCGCTGCCGCTGAATCGAGGTCGGAATTTCAAACAAACCCGCCGCAAATTGCAAGAATTCCCAGCCCGTGAGATAATCGTAAAAGTAGGGATTTTCTGGCAAATAGCCGACTCGCCGCTTCACGTTGCGATCGCCCAAAGGCCTCCCCAACAGCAGCCCCCTGCCAGAAGTCGGCCGCACTATCCCCAGCAAAGTCTTCAGCAGCGTAGTTTTCCCCGCTCCATTCTGCCCTAACAGCCCGAAAGTTTCCCCCTCAGAAACAGTCAGAGTGCAACTTTTGAGCGATTCTATTTTTTCGTTCATCCAGAAGCCGGTACGGTAGAACTTCCCCAGATTAAATATTTCCACCACAGGGGTAGATCCGGGAATCTCGGTGGAAGTTGGCGCATCTATAAAAGGTTCCATTTTCGTCATCTAAATAAGTAGCACCTGATTATATTCTATTGCATAAGTTTCGTCATAATTGCTCTTTTTAATGTTAAACTAATATTAGCTGCACTTAAAAATATCTGAATATGGATCGTTCAAAAATTATTGCTATCATCACCGGCGTGATTTCTATAATGTTAGCATTTGCCTACCTGCTACTCGTTACCATCCTGGACTTCCGAGGCGAAATGCTGCCCGCACCTCAAAGTCAGTTGCCAGTCTCGCAGCCAATTCAGCAATTTGCTACTGCTAATCTGACTTTCCCAGCACTGAGGATTTATCCTCAATTGTGACAAAAACAAGACAATTCAATTTCCGAAATGTCGTTAGTGAAGGATGTAGATCGGATTACTATTGAGGACTCTAACATATGAAGCCGATTATCTTACTTGCCATCTTAACTCCTTTGTGGTTGACTCCGCCCGCGAAAGCGGAAAATATTACTTGCACCAGACAACCGTTAGCAACAAATTACTGCGAAAATTATATTAGTGAAGCTCAGAATATTACTCTCGGACAAGCTTCGGATTTAATTGGTCGGTGGCTGGATGCAAAACAGAAAATATTTGCTCCTCCGTTCGATCGCCAATTGTTGGCTACAATGACTACAGGTATTTTGTATAGTGATACAGTCAAAGGGATTGACAACTTGAGAATCACTAATTCTCACTACCGATATGGTGTTCAAAAAGTTGAATCCGTCGAACGTTTCGCAGTCTCTGGAAACAAAGCCACGATTGAAGTCAGAGTCA
Source organism: Microcoleus sp. A2-C3 (assembly GCF_036706065.1). NCBI lineage: Bacteria > Bacillati > Cyanobacteriota > Cyanophyceae > Oscillatoriales > Microcoleaceae > Microcoleus > Microcoleus sp. A2-C3. The sequence goes on from NZ_JAUBVX010000029.1 coordinate 18,545, forward strand.
CGGAAGATGCCACAGTCTACCGAGATGATCGAGTCGAGACTAGCAGTTTTAATACTAGGGTAGTTCGCTATACCTTGGAGTATTGGGATGGCATTTGGAAAATAGCAGATTCTCAAATCATGCGTTATTAGTTAGTGGTTATTTGTTATTAGTTAGTGGTTATTTGTTATTGGTTATTGCAATAACAACTGCCCACTAACCACTAATCACTAACTAAACTCAGACAAATGAATTGCTTTTATCATGTGATAAATCAATAGTTTGTAGGGTGCGTCAGGGCAGAATGTTTTGAATATAAATTAATAATTTCCCCTCTGACGCACCCTACAATAACTACATAAATAATCCAACTCTTGTGGGGTGGGCTTCTAGCCCGCCCGAATATGCAATTTAAATGCAGTACAGCTTAATACAGATGAATTGCCTTCATCATATGATATGAAACTAGCAACTGCGTCAAAGCTAGCGGGTAACTTTCCAAAACTTCGCCAGTGGTGCCGATCAGTTTGCCAATTTCGGGATTGCCTTCGGTAGAACAAAATCCCCGCAGGTGTGGCATTTCGTTGCACAAAATCTTTTCCAGTTCGTTTACTTGTTCGTTAGTAGCATGGGAGTCTACTTCCAAAACGTCAACCGGTTTGCCCATATCCCGATCGAGTCCCAGGCGAATTGCAGGTTGAAAACTATCGCTGCCTCGACCTAAAATCTCAGTAAAATCCGGGTGAGGAATTGTCGGCCTGAGCACTAAACGGACGCTTAAATTTGATTCTTTGTCCGCTTCTGCCGGGTAAAAACTAACTACAACGTCGGCAAATTTGCGCTGGGGGCGAATATAATCTTCTGAATCCGATTCCCGCTTTTTCATTTCTGCCAGCACCTGTTCTTCAGTATAACCGCGCTTCATGATATCGCGCTTAACTTTCCACTGAGTTCGCAACTCTTCTGGGGGAGCGAGATACACTTTTACATCGTAAGAATCGCGGATTGCACGAGTTGAATAACCCAGTAAACCTTCAACTATTACAAATTTGCTGGGCTTAATGTATTCCGGCGCATCGAATGTACCTGAGTGGTGGTTGTAAATGGGTTTGAGAATAGCTTGTCCGGTGCGTAGCAGGCTGAGGTGCTGCTGCATGATGTCGAGGTAATTGCAGTCGGGATGCAGTGCTGTGATCCCGATTTCTGCCCGCTGCTTTCTGTCGTAGCGGTGATAGTCGTCTGTACAAATCACAGTGACATTTTCTGGCCCCAATACTTGGGCAATTCCCCGCGTCAGGGTGGTTTTGCCCGCTGCGCTGTCTCCGACAATACCGAGAATGATTGGTCGATCGCTCATTGTTTTTACCCCGACGGACAATAGCAAATTTTTGGTGAATCCTAAATCTTATCAAAATAGTGTTCGTTGCGATCGCTAATCGCATAGTTTGACTTGATCCCCCCCGGAGTCTCCCCAATGTGTAAAATTATTGTATTATTTCTTAATAAAATGTGGCATCGGAGACTCAGAGAGCATCTGATCAAAAAATCACGCCCATTTCTCGATCGCCCGCAATGTCGATCGCACTTTTAAATCCGGCTATACTCAGAATCTCGGAAAAATCAGCCCCGCCAACTGTCCCAGTAGTCCATGAGTGTAGTACAAATTGCAGCATCGGTGGGAGGGATATTTTTGTTTGTAAAGATTCCGATCTGAGATTGGGGAATTAAAGAAAGCATGAAAAAGTTACTCTTAATGGGCAGATATATAGCCTTTCTCATCTTTCGCTCGAAAGGCTATATACAATATGTATTTCACAATACTCCTGAGTCTAATTGGTCTAAATATATAAATTCAGGAGCTTTGACTCCCGCTTCCTCTCTAATTTTAACCAATGCAGATGACTCAAAGAAAGCCCTGGCATCTGTTGTTGATGTCCAGGCGGAAAAATGAACAATTTTGTTAGGTTCACTGTCATACTTCAAAACCTGATAGGAGCGCTCGCCAGCTTCTTTTCGGATGGTTGCAGCATTGTCAAATACCTTTTTCCAACCTTCATAATTTGCGACTTCATGAATAATTAAGACATACTGCATAGCAATCAAACCTATTTTTCTCTAATTTTAAATATTCACTGCTGAGTAACTTCGCTGAGTGCTTCATGAATGACTTCATCACTCACACCGTGACGCTTCAAACTGGCAATCAAGGCAGAAACTGTATCACCTTCTAGACGTTCCAGATCCGATCGCAGTCCTTGTCCAATATAAGCACGTACCAAGGGCTGATAACCAGAAAAACCCAGCAATGGCGCTACTCGTTTCAAATCTTCAATCACATCTTCGGGCATCCGAATGGTGATACTTGTCATGGGACGATTTCTATCTAGCCGCTTTTTCAATGCCTCAATTTTCATAGTATTCGCGTTCCTTGCGCGTGGCTTTACGAGCCGAAATTATCCGAATGATGTCGTTTTCACGCTCAATGTAGACGACATACAAAAGATTCCAACGTCTGTCCAAACCAATGACAGCATCTCGCTCTTCATCGTTGCGACTTGCATCAACCACCACTAGGAGCGGATCGAAGAAGGCTTCTGCGGCTTGCTGAAATGTTACGCCGTCATGATTTCTGGGATTGATCCGAGCTTTCTCCTCATTCCAAACGAAGGCTACACCATTGAGTACGAAATACACATCCATAGCTTATAGTGTAACCAAGATGTATTTACATTGTCAATACGTTTTTCGGTGAATCGACTTAAAAAAGCACCAATTTTTGCTCCCTAAATCGCGATCACCCTCTCCGGCCGAAATGGATTGAATCTCCACTAAAGTAGTAAACAGTGCCCGATCGCAATTTTTCCTAAATTATCGTGTCTATATTATCTGAAATGCCGACTGTGTGGTTACAAATTTCCCTCGTGGGAGCCTGGTTGGGCGTGATTTTGCTGGTAGCTGAGGGGTTAAACCGCTTTACTTCCGTCGATGCAGAGGTATCGCGGAAGGTGGTTCACATCGGTACTGGGAACGTGATTTTGCTGGCTTGGTGGCTGGAAATACCCGGCTGGGTGGGGATTTCGGCAGGGGTTTTAGCAGGTGCGATCGCCCTAATTTCTTACCAAGTTCCGATTTTGCCCAGTCTTAACAGTATCAACCGCAAGAGTTTCGGGACTTTTTTCTATGCTGTTAGTATCAGCGTTCTCGTAGCTTGGTTTTGGCCACTGCAACATCAAGAATACGCAGCTTTGGGCATTTTAGTGATGGCTTGGGGCGATGGATTGGCCGCTGTCATTGGCAAAAAATACGGCAAACATCTTTATCGAGTTTGGGGAATCCAGAAGAGTTGGGAAGGTTCTGCAACTATGTATTTGGTGAGTTTTGCTGTTAGTAGTTTGATTTTGCTGACGGTGCAAGGCAATGTTTGGCAAACTTGGGCGGTGTCGGCTGTTGTGGCTTTGGTTGCTGCTACTTTGGAGTCGGTTTCTAAGTTGGGAATTGACAATTTGACTGTGCCAATTGGCAGTGCGGCGATCGCCTTTTTCCTCAATCAATTTTGGGTAATTGGTTCCTAGTGAGGACTTGAGTTCTGATAAAACTCAAAACACCAACGCCACCAATACCTGCTTTTCACGGCAAAATCCCAGCTAAACTTTGTTTAACTGGGAAAAATTGAATATATTTAAAAGTAGTCGAAAAACTTGCCGCTGTTGCTTGAGGCAAATGTCTTTGCTTACCTCGCTAGAAACTACCCGATCGCCCAATCATGGGTCTTTTTTAGAGCCTTTGGGTGGCGTACCTTCAAAAGGCTGAACTCCTGTATTGGGATAATCGTCATCGTTCCGTTTAAAAATCCTCATCGCACCTTCGGAAACGTAACGCATCGCATCTGCCAAAGATTTAGAAAGATTCATCACATCTGCCTCTCTTGTCATTGCTTCTGATACTTCTTAGATTACTATTAATTTCGGTTTTTTGGTTCCTTTAGCAATATTTGTTTGAATTACTTATTAGTCCGCAACATCGAAGCAACCTGAAGCTTTTAGGAATTGCGAAGCTTGGGCGATCGACCTGATATATTTCTGCTTGAATATTGTAGGGTGCGCCGAGACGCATCGGCCGTTCTTGTAGCAATACTTCTTTTCAACAGTTGACAGTTACCTCGGACGATCGCCCTCAAACAAAAAAAATGCTTTCCACAAAACTCCAGATGCACCCGCGCGCCTCTAAATCAACACGATCGCGCGCTGCACACCCTACAAACTCAAATTCGCTGTTTTTATTAAAAATACCATAATCTTAATCCGCAAATTAACCTGAAACCCTCTGTGCAAGAGCGTTGTTAAGAAAAACGCAATATGGTATCAGCAATCTTTATCAAAAATTTACAAAAAGATATGGTATTTATCACTATAATTAAATAAATAAGTTTGTCCGGGGTTTTTCATGAAAACTGCGACAGAAAGCCTGCACCTCACAGGTTTTGAGGAAATTTTAGAAGACGGGGAACTGACGGTTTCCTCAGCAGATTACAGCCTTTTGACCGATCTCTACCAGCTCACGATGACGGCTTGTTACGTCGGAGAAGGGCTCGACGATCGCCTTGCGAGTTTTGAATTGTTCGCGCGGAGGCTACCAGAGGGTTTTGGTTATGCGATCGCGATGGGCTTGGCTCAAGCGATCGACTATCTAGAAAAATTTCGGTTCTCCGAGGCGCAAATTCAGGCTTTGCAGTCCACCGGAATTTTTGCCGGGGCACCGGAGCGATTTTGGACTCTACTCGCCACAGCCCGCTTTACTGGCGATGTTTGGGCGGTTCCAGAGGGGACGGCGGTATTTGCCAATCAGCCTCTATTGCGAATTGAGGCTCCTCTGTGGCAGGCTCAGTTAGTAGAAACTTATTTGCTGAATGCGATCAATTATCAAACTTTGATCGCGACGCGGGCTGCGCGGCTGCGGGATGCGGCGGGCCCTGACGCTAAGTTGCTGGAATTTGGGACGCGCAGGGCTTTTGGGCCGCAAGCTGCTGTGTGGGCGGCGAGGGCTGCTCTGGCTGCTGGGTTCGATGGTACTTCTAATGTTTTGGCTGCTTTGAAGTTGGGCCGCCAGCCTGTTGGTACGATCGCCCATGCTTTAGTAATGGCTGTGTCGGCTCTCGAAGGCAGCGAAGAGGAGGCGTTTGCAGCATTTCACCGCTATTTTCCGGGCGCACCGCTACTGATTGATACTTACGATACTGTGGCGGCGGCGCGGATGTTGGCCGATCGAGTAAACAGCGGTGAAATACCGTTGCAAGGTGTGCGGCTGGATTCGGGGGATTTGGTAAAATTGTCGCGGGAAGTGCGATCGATCCTGCCGGGCGTGCCGATTATTGCTAGTGGCGATTTGGACGAACACGAAATTGCTAAATTAAAAAGTGCGGGCGCTTGCATTGACGGTTACGGTTTAGGAACAAAGTTGGTCAGCGGTTCGCCTGTGAACGGTGTTTATAAGTTGGTGGAAATTGACGGAATTCCGGTGATGAAGGAGGCAAGCGGCAAGGTAACATATCCAGGGAAAAAGCAAATTTTTAGAACAGTTAAAGATGGAGAAATTGTCAGCGATTGTTTGGGACTAACAGGGGGGGGGAATTATAATTCAGCGGCTTACATACCATTAATAAGATTAGTTGTCAAAGATGGCAAACGAGTGCAGAAACCGGAAAGTTTGGACGAGATTGCCAAACGAACTGCTGCTTCTGTCGCCAGTCTCCCGGCAGAAACTCGCCAACTAAATAACCCGATTTCGCCACCGATGGAAATTTCTACAGATTTGCAAACTCTCACTCAAAAAACCAGAAATAGTCATTAGTCATCAGTAATTAGTCATTGGTTATAATTTAAGACTGAAATTATAACTGGTTCCCAGGCTCTAGCCTGGGAGCCCCGATCCACAGGCTCTGCCTCGCTTAGGAAAAGGTCGGCAGAGCCTCCAGATATGCATTACCAGGCGGTCGCCTGGTAACGAGTAAATCCTCTTCCTTCTAGGTAGAGGTCGCTGTCAACTGTCAACTGTCAACTGTCAACTGAATGAACGATTCCCTATGCAGAAAATTGCCTTGTTTGGAACCAGTGCCGATCCGCCGACAGCAGGACACAAAACAATCCTGAGTTGGCTTTCTCAGCATTTTGATTGGGTAGCAGTTTGGGCATCGGATAATCCTTTCAAGTCGCACCAGACATCCCTCGAACATCGATCGGCAATGCTGCTGTTAATCATTCAAGAAATTAATTCGCCGAGACACAATCTTTGCCTACATCCAGAACTCAGCAGTCCTAGGACGCTAGAAACTGTGGAACAAGCAAGATTGCAGTGGCCGGATGCAGAGTTGACGATGGTAATAGGTTCGGACTTGGTGGGACAACTGCCTCGCTGGTACAAATTTGAACAGTTATTAAAAGAAGTGGAGTTGCTGATTGTACCGCGGCCTGGTTATCCGTCAGAACAGTTAGATTTGTGGCAGTTAAGGCGCCTGGGTGCAGAAGTGGCGATCGCATCTTTGAACGCTCCTGATGTTTCTTCAACTTCCTATCGCGAAACAGGAGACACCGAAGCCCTAACTCCAACTATCGAGGATTACATTAATCGGGAGCATTTGTACGCATGGCACGAGGCACAAAAAAGAGCGAAAGTTGCTCATTAGCTGACTTTAAAGTAGGAGTAGATAATGTAATTTTCTCCGTCGATACCGTGCAGAACCGCTTGTTGGTGCTGTTGGTAATGCGGCCAGACGAACCGTTTATTGATTCTTGGAGTCTTCCCGGTACTTTGGTGCGACACGGAGAGTCTCTGGAAAATGCAGCTTACCGCATTTTGTCGGAAAAAATTAGAGTGAAAAACTTGTATTTGGAGCAATTGTATACTTTCGGAGAACCGGGGCGCGATCCTCGGCAATTCACCAGGGGCGATCGCTATCTTTCGGTAAGTTATTTTGCTTTGGTGCGGTTTGAGGAAGCTGAATTGATTGCTGGGAGTGTAGTTGCGGGTGTCGGCCATCGCGTCGGTGGCATTGCTTGGTATCCCGTACAACAAGTTCCGAAGCTAGCATTCGATCACAATCAAATTCTCGAATACGGATATCGGCGACTGCGGAACAAACTTGAATACAGCCCGGTAGCTTTTGAAGTTTTGCCGGAGCTTTTTACCTTGAGCGATCTATATCAACTTTATACTACTGTTTTGGGGGAGAATTTTTCGGATTATTCTAATTTTCGAGCTCGATTGTTGAAATTGGGTTTTTTGTGCGATACCCGTGTTAAGGTTTCGCGAGGTGCGGGCCGCCCTGCTAGTTTGTACCGCTTTGATGCGGCTGCTTTTGCTCCCTTCAAAAATAAGCCATTGGTGTTTATCTAGCTGTTCATTGGATGACTCCGCCTAAAAATTGAATCCATCGACGGCTTAGGGTCGATCGCAAATTTTAGGCGCTAGTTCAATCTCTCAGATTAATCGGTGGAGTAAATTTCAAATCTAAAATCTAAAAATGGAAAATTGACTGACATTCAGGAATCAATTTAGTAATATGAGAAAAGAAGCTATTAAGGAGTGCCGGCAATGAAAGACCCTGATGAATGCGCTAATATTCACGAAGTTCGGGAGGAAATTGATGTCATCGATCGAGAAGTGATAGAGGCTTTGAGCAAGAGATTTCAATATGTCATCGCAGCAGCAAGGTTCAAAACGAGTGAAGCGAGCGTTAGAGCGCCCGATCGCTTTCAGGCTATGTTACAGCAGCGGCGTGAGTGGGCTCTGGAATCGGGTTTGAATCCTGATGTGGTTGAAAATATTTACCGCCATTTGGTCAATCATTTTATTGAGGAAGAGTTAAAACATTACAAATCCGAGTAATGAGTAATGTTTCCCGACCTTCAAGTCTAGGTATATAGGAAATTAAGTCCGCATCGGCGGACTGCTAGCAAGATTTATTAGGTGAATTGGTGATATGAAAATTGCGATCGCACAACTCAACCCTACTATTGGTGATATCTGTGGCAACTCCAACCTAATTCTGGAGACTGCGAAACAAGCGCAGGTTGAGGGCGCAAACTTATTGCTAACAACGGAACTTTCCCTGATCGGTTATCCGCCGCGCGATTTGTTGATGAACCCGAGTTTCATCGCAGCCGCAGGCGCACAGTTGCAGCAACTGGCGCAAGCTTTGCCACCGGATTTGGCAGTCATTGTCGGGACTGCCTTACCTAATGCTGATGCTGTAAAACTCGGCGAAAAATTATTGTTCAACAGTGCTGTTTTGTTGCAAAATGGCGCAGTCCAACAAGTTTTTAATAAACGCTTGTTGCCTACTTATGATGTATTTGATGAAGATAGATATTTTGAACCTGGAAAAAACAGTAATTATTTCACTATTGGTAAACTCAAAATTGGTGTGACAATTTGTGAGGATTTGTGGAACAATGAGGAGTTTTGGGGTAAACGCAGTTACGCGGGTGATCCTATTTCAGATTTGGCAAAATTGGGCGTGGATTTAGTGGTGAATTTGTCGGCATCGCCTTATTCTGTCGGGAAGCGGGGAGTGCGATCGGCGATGTTGCAGCACAGTGTCATCCGTTCAGGGATACCGATTGTTTATGCTAATCAGGTAGGGGGAAATGATGATATTATTTTTGATGGTAGCAGTTTTGCGGTGAATCTTCAGGGTAATTTGATTCTGGTATTGGCTTCTTTTGAAACTGATTTTGCTGTACTGGAATATGATGAGAATAAACAAGATTTGATTGGCAGCGGGAACGGGCAAGATGCCCGTTCCACAAGTGATTTTGGAGGGGAATGTGAAGCACAAAAAGCAGGTTTAGTTGGCAGCGGTGGGAACGGGCAAGATGCCCATTCCACAACTGGTTTAAGTTTTGAACCGCCATTCGAGGATGCGGAAATTTGGGCGGCTTTGGTTTTGGGAGTGCGAGATTATGTTCGCAAGTGCGGTTTTTCTAAGGTTGTACTTGGTTTGAGTGGCGGGATAGATTCGGCTTTGGTGGCGGCGATCGCTAGTTGCGCGATCGGACCCGAAAATGTGCTGGGGGTGCTGATGCCTTCTCCTTACAGTTCGGATCATTCGGTTAATGATGCTTTGGAATTAGCCCGAAATCTCGGTATTGCGATCGAACTATTGCCGATCGCCGATTTGATGAAAACTTACGATCGCACTTTCGCCGATTTGTTTGTCAATACCACTTTCGGGATTGCCGAGGAAAATATTCAATCGCGAATTCGTGGCAATCTGTTAATGGCAATTTCTAACAAGTTCGGACATTTGCTGCTTTCCACTGGCAATAAGTCGGAAATGTCGGTGGGTTACTGCACTCTCTACGGCGATATGAATGGCGGCTTGGCAGTCATTTCTGATGTTCCGAAAACTCGCGTTTATTCGCTTTGTCGGTGGCTGAATTCTGACAGCGGGATGGGGAAAGATGCTGTTAAGTTGGGGAAAGAGATGATTCCAGTTAATATTATCAATAAAGCGCCGAGTGCTGAACTGAAACCGGGGCAACTTGACCAAGATTCTTTGCCTGATTACGATGTTTTGGATGACATCTTGCAGCGGTTGATCGAACATCACGAATCTACCCAACAAATTATCGCGGCGGGACACGATGAAGCCGTGGTTAAGCGTGTAGTAAAATTAGTCAGGCAATCGGAGTTTAAACGGCGACAAGCACCGCCAGGTTTGAAAATTAGCGATCGAGCTTTTGGTACCGGTTGGCGGATGCCGATCGCCAAAGCTTCCTTTTAAGTAGGTGGTTATAAATAAACATTACATGGGAGAGGGCGGGTTTTGAATAAAATTATTGGTTGGGATGTTATAGATTGTGGCTTAACCCGCTGCTACCAGATATTATGTTTTTTGTGATGACTTGACTTACTTATTAAACGCAAAATGGTTAACATCGACGGTACTTTCGGCTTCGATTTTCTCCTGGGAACTCCCGGAAACGATACGATGAGAGGATTTGCGGGGAATGACACAATTCAAGGTTTGGCGGGGAATGACCTAATTTTTGGCGATCGCGACAATGACTTACTGGCCGGAAACGAAGGCGCCGATACCCTGTTTGGAGGGCAAGGAAGCGATACAATCTATGGAGGACAAGGTGAAGATGCGATTAATGGCGATCGGGGTAACGATTTGCTAATCGGCGACGAAGGCAAAGATATCTTGACAGGAGGCGCGGGCGATGATTTATTTGTAATTGATCAAACCTCCGTCGTATCTACTGTTACTGAAGCCGATATAATTACAGATTTTGGCAACGGAAATGATAAAATTGTCTTGACAGATGGCATCAAGTTTAGCGATTTAAATATTTCTGTTTTTGAGAACCAAACTCTGATACAAAATAAAAATTCTGGTAACTATTTAGGAGTAGTTTCAGGAACATTTAATTTGACTGAATCAAACTTTATCTCAATGTTTGGTGGGATGGATATGGGTCAAATTTTGCCAGTTTCTGTGAATACTATTTTGGGCGCGGGCGCGGGCGGGATCGGACTAGAAGTAGCGCAAACTCCCCAAGAACAAGCAATTGGCTTAATGTTTCGGACAGAATTGCCCGATGACAGGGGAATGCTTTTCCCGATCGCCCCCCCGCGCAATGTGCGTTTCTGGATGAAAAACGTGCAAATCGAGCTCGATATGATTTTTCTGCGGGAAGGCATCGTGCAGGCGATAATTTCCAACGTACCGCCCTGTTTCAGCGACACCTGTCCCAGCTACGGCCCCGATTTTCCCGTTGACGGAGTGATCGAGCTCAAAGGCGGTAGGGCGGCCCAATTGGGATTGAAAATTGGCGATCGGATTCCCAATTTACCCTAAAAAGTATAGGATTTTAAGTAAATCCACCTAATTAAACGTAAAATACAGATAGCTCAAAAATGAACCCTATTGAATTAACAATAATCTCCAATCAAACTCAAGACGGTTTAGCTTACCAACATTTACGATTACGAATTACAACTCAAGACGGTATCATCACACCCGAAGATTTACAAGGTTTAAAAATCCCTGAAAATGCTCAATTCAGCCAAGGAATTGTCATCGAAGGTAGAGGAGCAATTTGGTTGTACGGGTATTTAGTGCACGAATGCCATCCTGCCGCTTGGGTTGGATGTTACGATCCGCGATTAGAAGGTGCGGTGGTGGTAGCGACGCACAAGCACGAAGTTTCGGTTGGACAAATAATAAAATTGAATTTACCAAGTTAGTAAATTAGATATTGTTGGGCAAGTTACTATATGTAGGGTGCGCAGTGCGCACCTTACAGCTATATGTAGGATGTCAAACTACTTTTCATCTAAGTCCTAATTTAATTTTAATTATAATTTATCCTCTGACTGGCAAAACGATCGCAAACTCAGTCCCAACTCCTGGCTCGGCATTCACCTCGATAGTTCCACCATGTTTTTCTACCACAATCTGATGGGCAATTGCCAACCCCAATCCCGTTCCTTTCCCGACAGCTTTCGTCGTGAACAAATGGTCGAATATCTGCTTTTTCACTTCTTCTGACATCCCAGTTCCGTTATCAGTAATTGTAACTTTAATGTACTCTTCCCCCATTACATCAGTGGAAATGCTGATGCGGTTGGGCTTGACGGAAATTTCGTTAAAACTGCGTCCTAGATTTGATTCTTCTAAGGCATCGATCGCATTAGCAAGCAAGTTCATAAAAACTTGATTCAATTGACCGGGAAAACATTCGATTTTAGGGAGATTGCCGTATTTAGCGATCGCTTCAATCTGCGGACGGTGTTCATTAGCTTTGAGGCGGTGTTTCAAAATTAAAATAGCGCTATCAATGCCATCGTGAATATTAAAAGAAACTTTGTAGTCTTTGTCGCCCCTGGAGAAGGTGCGGAGGCTAGTGCTAATGCTGGAAATGCGATCGCACCCGACTTGCATGGAATCAATCATCTTCGGTAAATCTGCTAACAGATAATCGATATCTATCTCTTCCGCGTGGTCGGCAATTTCCGATTTCGGTGCATCGGAGCGATACAAATTCAAGTGTTCCATAACATCCTCGAAACATCTTTTAGCTTCGTTCAAATTTCCAGCAATAAACCCAATCGGATTGTTTATTTCGTGGGCTACTCCGGCGACCAAATTACCCAAAGCCGACATTTTCTCGCTTTGTACGATTTGTAATTGTGCTTGCTGTAAATCTTTTAAAGTTCGTTCTAGGCATTGATTTTGCTCTTGCAAAAGCTCATTTGAGCGCTTGCGATCTGTGGCATCAACACCCAAACCAATAATTCCGATCGTCTCGTCATCGTAATTTTTCAACGGCACTTTTGTGACTTCTAAATAGTGTTGTTTTCCGTCAACCAATGTGAGAGTTTCGCTGGAGTAATGGGGCGAATCTTGGGCAAGGCAGGCGGCATCTGAAACCAGGCAGTTCGCTGCATTTTCCCCCAGTATATCTTTGTAATGCTCGACAGCTAGGAAAGCGCTCAGAGGCACGCCCACATCTTGACAAAATGTCTTGTTGAAAAATTGTACTTTACCCTTGGGATTAACCATCCAAATCCAAATCGGAGCGACATCAAGAATCGCTTGCAGCATTTGTTTCTGCTCGGCAAGCTGAGCTTCGGCTCGACTGAATTTTGTTAGCAATCGCTCTAATTTTTGGCTGTAATCCTGAGATTTTTGATATAGCAGAGCATTTTGCAAACTGATGGCTGCTTGGAAACATAGGAGATTCAGCCGTTGCAGACGATCGCGGGTAAAAACTCTTGCGGTTAACCGATTTTCTAGATACAAAATGCCGATTAATTTACCTTGATCGAGAATCGGCCAACACAACAAGCTTTGTGGTTGGTATTTGAGGATGTAGGAATCGGAATCCCAATCAATTTTTTGAGCGATGTCCCGCAAAATCACAGGTTTCAACAATTTTTCAACACAATCAACAATTTTTAGGGGCAGGATATCACTATTTTCATCGAGTGTTGCGGATGATAAGTCGATCGCCCGATCGACACCCAAATTATCGATCGCCCTTGCAGAAGCAATTTCCCATTGATTACCCTTTTGCAAAATCAGCACTCCTTTGTCAACGCCTGTATTTTTGATCGCCAGTTGTATCAGTTTGGCAATTAGTTGATCCAGATCTCTTTCACTAGAAAGCGCTTGACAAGCTTTTAGCAGAGTTGAAAAATTCCCGAAATCTGAGACTGTCGCCGACACAGACGGATTAATTAATGAAGGTACAGATTGATTTTGTTTGACAGGTATTGCGAAAGTTGCTAATGAATCTGTAGCGAGTTTTGCGGGCTGCCCGATCGGTGACAACAATTGAGAATAGGCTTTTTCTAAGTCGTCAATTTTGCCTCGATCTCCCCAGCGGACATAACAATTATAGGCGTCTATCATGTAGACTCTGGCAATTTTTTCTCTTCCCAATGACAGGTAAAACTTAGCAGCTAGTTCGCAAGCAAGAGCTTCTTCATTCAAATATTCGTTAGCGTTAGCTCCAGCAATAGCTCTATCGTAAAATTCCATTGCTTCTATAGTCTTCCCCAAAACACGGAGCCATTCTGCCTCAACCAAATCGAACTTGTGCTGGTGATCGATCGGGGTATGGTGCGCACATTCTTTGAGTTTTTCCTGACTTGTCTCAACGCGCTCAAGGATTTTTTGGCGCTCCATCGGTGTGGCACCGGCATAGATTTCCAAATCTGCCAACGCATCGTAAAAGTTGTGCATCATAGTTACTAGCATTGCAACACAATTATCCAAATAAATTTTATTTGTATCCCCCTCTCGAACTGTTTCGGATTGCGGCTGGAATATATTGCCAATCCGTCGCCTATTTTTGATACATTTTATCCCGATTTATCTGGTTAATTACTATAAATAAAATTCCCTAAATAGGAAGGTTTCATATATTGGTAAATAACTGGCCTCCGTTCTAGTTGGTCGAGAATATCTGTTTGCTTGAGGACTGTTTCGAGCGATGCAATTAACTGCCACTGATGCAACTCGATCGCATTCTGGCAGCACAGCCTCGCGGAAAGCCACGACAAACAGGTAACTGCGAGCGTAGCGTTTTATACTGCGCGTATAAATTTTGCCGGGAAGATCGAGATTTTTGACCGTTGTGGCGAAACTGCAAGAGTTTGCGGAGGGCTAGTTGCCCGTCTCGATCGCCCACAGCCTCGAAAGCGGTTCCATAATCGGTGTAAAATTGCGCGATCGGGTGCTCTCCAGGCATCACCGCAGTCAAATCTACAACATTTACTGTTGCATCCATATCGGCTGATCCCAAGCCAAACATTAGCTTGGAAATAGTTAGTGTATCTATCTTAGGGCATAAACAGCAGAATTTTCAATCTCTCGCTCTAAAATCCCAATGTTCTGCTACGGAACTACATTTTATACTGGGTCGAGCGGGATCAGAGCTGATTACTTGCGTATAAGTTTCTGCGATCAATATTAAATGCGTTATAGCCTTTCTCAGAAAGATCAGGTACGCGAACGGCATAGGGGATATGGCATAGGGCATACCTCACCACGCTTGAGAACCGATATAACCCAATACGGTTCACTTAAGACAGATCCCGCCTAACCCCCCTTAAAAAAGGGGGGAGAAGAATGCCCTCAAAGTCCCCCTTGCTTTCGGGGGATTTAGGGGGTTCTCCGGGGTATAAATAGTGTTAAGTGAACCGTATTGCGATATAACCCAAATCATGAAATCTTCGTCGAATTCTTTCTGATGAAAGTAGTTCTTCCTCACTGTTACGGAATTGTTCAATTAGTTATCGAAATCCTCTACCTTCAAAACTCCCGTTTCAACAACTCCCGCACTAGCGCAAAAGCCCTCCCCCGCCACTCCATCGGCAGCAGCGACAATCCCAAACCCGCCCACATTTTCGCCTCAGAAACCGACTTTCCAGCCCGCACCATCCGCCGCCCTTTTGCAGTTTCACCAACCTCAATCAGCCGCAAACCTAGCGTTAATTGAGTTTCTGCAATCCTCTTGAGCCTGACTGTTTCCAACTTCTCGGAATCAAACTCGTAGCTGGTCAAATAGCGCAATTTATCGCTTAAATAGGGAATTGCCCGATCGCATCCTTGCTGTCCTGCGTGAAATCGATACTCCATCAACAGCTCCGGCAAGTAATAGCACCTTTTGCCCGCAATTGCCAGCCTCACAAACAAATCGTTATCTTCGCAATTTTGCCAATTCGGCCGCAGAAAGCCGACTGATTCCAGGGCGCGGCGGCGAAACAAAGTCGCGCCTATTTGCAAACTCTGTCTCACAAAAACTGTGGATAGCAAATCTTCAATAATTCCGGCCGACAATTCGGTGCGGCCCCACCGCTGCGAATTGAGTTTTGTCAGGTTTTCGTCAATATTATTGTGAATGTCGATCGCCCAATGGTCGGTACTGACAAAATCAATACTGGGGTTTTTATCCAAAATAGCAGATGTTCGCTCTAGAAATTGCGCGCTCAGACGATCGTCATCGTCAAATTTAATAAAATATTCGCCCCTTGCCGCCGCAAAGCCCGATCGCATATTATTACTTTTCCCGATATGCTGCGGGTGGCGAATGTAGCGAATCGGGCGATGGCGTCCCGCCCCGCAAGCTACGACAAATTCCGACATCAACAGCGGAGTGCTGTCCGTCGAACCGTCATCGCAGACAATTAATTCAAAATCCGTATAAGTTTGATCTAGCACGCTGGCGATCGCACTAGCGAGCAAATGCACTCGATTGCAAGTAGGAATGCAAACGCTAATTTTGGGCACAAACTGAGACCATCTTAGATTTTAGATTGTAGATTGTAGATTGCTAAAAATTAAAGTCTTCCTTCTTCCTTCTTCCTTCTTCTTTATTCCTTCCTTGTTCCTTCGGTCAACTGTCAATTGTCAATTGTCAATTGTCAACTCTTCCTTCTGTCAACTCTTCCTTCTGTCAACTGTCAACTGTCAACTGTCAACTGTTCCTTGTTGACTTCAATTCAAACGAGTCGTACATTCAAGAATTAACTTTTGATTCACCAAAGCAAAAGGTTGAATTTCCAAAGCGCGGCGAAAAGCTCGAATCGCACTTCTGTATTCTCCCAGAGCAGCGTAGCACAAACCCAGACCGTGCAACGCCCCAAAATGCACCGGATTTAGTTGGAGCACGGTTTCGCAGTCATGGATCGACTTTTTATAATTTCCTTGGGTATAGTGAAGTACGGCGCGCCGGTTCCAAGCTTCAGCAAAATCTGGCGCTTCCGCAATCAGTTTCGTCAGCAAATCCAAAGCGTGCCGAACATCACCCGAATCTAGCGAAACTTGCGATCGCCTGAGAACTTGCATCCCATACTCACCCTTCTGGTTAAACCAAGTGCGCCAGAGTTCTGTAGTAGCCCGATCGCGCACGCTTTCATCAGACTTTTTCAAGTCTTCGAGCAGCGCCTTCATAGATAATTCGTCCATAGGTGGGAGGATTGTTAAACAGGTTTTATCAATCAATTTTATCGCGACAGCGGCAACTTTATTTATCCAACATCCCATGCAAATTTTGATGCTTTCCTCGACTTTTCCCTATCCGCCAAGCCGCGGCGGAACTCAGGTAAGGACGTTTAATTTGTTGCAATACTTGAGCCGGCGGCATGATGTAATTCTCGGTACTGTGCGATCGCCCGATGTCACCGATGCACAAATCGACGCATTACGAGGGCAAGTTACAGAATTAGCAGTTTTCGAGACTCCTGGAACAGTTTCAACCGGGATATCTGGAAAAATTCGGCGTTTTAGTCAATTTTTGTTATCCGGGACACCTCCCAACGTATTCTCCAGCTACTCTCAAGCAATGCAGAATTGGGCAGACGATTTAGTCACAGCCGGCAAATGCGAAGCTGTTACCTGCGAACACAGCGTTAACGAAATTTATGTGCGCCCAGAATGGCGACAAAAACTGCTGACAGTCGCAAATATTCACAGTTCGGTTTGGGGAACTTGCAGGGAAATGTTAGCCACCGGGACTTCCCAAAACCCCCTGCGCGATCGACTAAATTTACCCCTACTCGCCCGCTACGAAACACGCTACTGTGCCAAATTCTCCCGTATTGTCGCCACCACATCCACAGACAAACAGCAACTCCTAGAATTGCTGTCGCCACCGAGGCTGCGAGGGAAAGCAGATTTTTTTGAACCCACCATTGATGTCATTCCTAATGGCGTGGATTTGACAGAATTTCCATATCGCGCGATCGATCCGGGAGGACACACCTTAATTTTTGCAGGCGCCATGAACAATTTGCCCAATATAGACGCAGCCAGGTTTCTTAGTTTGCAGATACTCCCAAAGTTGCAGCAGCGCTATCCCGATGCTAGCCTCAGCCTAGTCGGCGCCTCGCCAGTCCCCGAAGTCCTCTCCTTGGGGAAACTTCCGGGAATTCAAGTCGTAGGCCGGGTGCAAAGAGTGGCAGAATATTTGCATCAGGCTGCTGTTTGTGTGGTGCCCATGCGGATTGGTTTTGGGATAAAAAATAAAACTTTGGAGGCGATGGCTGCGGGAACTCCCGTGGTGGCGAGCGATCGAGGTTTGGAAGGTTTAGCCGTCGATGGTCGCACCCCATCACCGATCGAGGCCTTGCGGGCAAACGAAGTTCAGGAGTATGTTGAAGCGATTACCAGTTTGTTTGAAAATCATCAGCTAAGACAGGAGTTGTCTCTGAACGCGCGATCGCGAATTGAAAGCCAATACACCTGGGATATCATAGGTCGGCAGTACGATCGGCTATTCCAATTTTAAACTCTAAATTCTAAAATCTAAATTCTAAAAATTCGACGATGGAACACAAAATAAACTCCTCAAAAAATCGAGCCAAACCCCCAGAAAATTCCAAAATTGCTCCTGCTCCGACCAGACGCCGCCGCCAAAACCGACGCCCCAAAAAACTGCAAGAGTCCCAGCTTCCGATAGCTGGTACCCCAACTCCCGCCAGATATCCCTGGAAAAGATTAATAGCTAATTTGACCGCCCTCAGCGTCTTGTGTGGCTTTTCCGCTTTGATGGGAGGCGGCGCTTGGTTGAGTTACCAGCTAATTGTCGATCCCAACGGTAACAAATTAGTCTCTCAGTTTGTACCCGGATGGTCGCGCCTGCCTACAGGTAGCAGAGATACGATCCAAACTCTCGATCAAATCAAAGCCAGCATCCGCAAATTGGGATTCATCACTGGCGAACCCCTGCCGCTTCCTATTGAGAAATCGGGCGATAATTTTATTTCCGACTTGCTGTTGCCGGTGATGGTGGAAAGGAATGTTAATGCTTCTACTGTTTGCAAAAATCCTTGCCGTCAAATTGTCGAACTTCGCGTGTACAAGCGCGTGCAACTTCCCGATCGCGATTCCGAAAAAGAGCAGTATTTTCAGCTAGCAAGTTCCGTGAATGTAGAAGGCCCTGCGGAATCTTTTGTGATTGCT
This sequence comes from Microcoleus sp. A2-C3, assembly GCF_036706065.1. Lineage (NCBI taxonomy): Bacteria > Bacillati > Cyanobacteriota > Cyanophyceae > Oscillatoriales > Microcoleaceae > Microcoleus > Microcoleus sp. A2-C3. Next base: position 36,999 of record NZ_JAUBVX010000029.1, read on the forward strand.
TCTTTGGATGACTCTACATCTAACAATCAAGCCTCAAATCAGTCGCTACCGCTGACAGAACTGCGCCGCTTTGACGGAAAAGCCCCCGCCGAGGGCATTTGGTTTAATGTCAGCGGTCAACTGGTGCGGGGCGACAAGAAAATTCCCTACGGACAAGTCGTTCGCTACAACCCCAGCCAAAATCATTTAATCTCGCTGTTGGATTGGGCGAGTGTTGCTGGACAACCGCCGAATTGGCAGCAAATTGTTAAGGGGAAAAACCCGCAATTGGCGATCGACCAAACAATTGGTTTAGAGCCGCAATTTACCATTTATCAAATAGGCCCGCGCAAATTTATCCCGAACCCAGTTCAATTAACCGCGATTTCCTTAGAAGAATTTGCCTTCAATGACGAGACTTATAAAAATGGGCTGCGGCTGGCAAAAAGCGGACTTTGGTCTCCGGGATTAAATGTCATGCGTATTGCTAAGGGGAAAGCCGGCCAGAATTGGCCTGCTGCCGCGCAAGCTCAGCTAGAAACGATCGAATTTCACGCTAAAATTACTCGAGCTCAGGCGATCGCATCTTGGGCCAGTCCCAGCCAACAAGTGCTCGCAGAATTGATCGACGGCCGCTGGAGTCAAGCTTTGCAAGTATTTGAAGCCGATCCTAGCAACACTCACGAAATTGCCACAACCCTCAAAAATGAAGGCGGGCGGATCATGAACCGCGTAGACGCCGCCTTGAGAGTCAACGCATCTGACGCCGATGTCAAGGCTTGGGGCGCGCTGATTGTAGCATCTCAAGACGGAACTCGCGAGGCGATGAATTGGCTCGACCAGCAATTAGATACTGACAGCGAAAGTCGAACTCGTATTCGGAATTTGGTCAATAAACTTGAGGAAGCAGTTTCTGTGGCTCAAACTTTAGAAGACCACAAGAGTCAAATTATGGGTTCTGCTACCGTAATTAGCAGTATCAATCCCACTGAGTGGCTGGAACCAGAACCCAAAAACGAGTTAAAATTGACCGAAGAACAAGTTTGGTATCAGGTGCAGGTAGCGAGTTTTTACGACGGAACCCGCTGGGTTAATCCGCCCTTTACAGATGTAGAAGTCCGCTCTTTTCCTGCTACTCAAGTCAAGTGGCTTTGGGGGCGGCTGGGCTTGCAGGCTGACCCCAAGATTAAGATTGAAGTAGCGATGGCTAACGGTCAACAAAGAGTCGCTGTGGGAACCGTCAAAGCCGTGCAGATTCAAGACGGAAATCTACGCTTGCTAGCGGCGGTTGACAAGCGATCTTGACAGTTGACAGTTGACAGTTGACAGTTGACAGTTGAGGGCGACCTCTACCTGGAAGTCCGAGGATTCGAGTAATGAATAGTCTTGTTTTAATTTCTCCCTAGAAGGAAGAGGCTTTAAACCAATTCTTTCTGGTAATCTGGGATCGAGCATTCGGTAGAAGGAACAGTCCGGGATGCACTCTTGACACAAAGAAACCGGGTTTTTTTACCATTTCTGCCGATCGCAACAGAAGTATTTTCGTAAAAAAACCCGGCTTCCTTCCACCCGTGGGTCCAGAACTAGGAATCAGGAAAATGCTTTCTTCTCCCCCTCCCGCAACTCCGAAAGAGGCGCAATCTCAAAACTCTTCCCCTCCCCACTTATCGCTCTTGGACAACAATGCAGACAAAAATTTTGTTAATTAAATTAACACAAGTTGCACACAAAAAACCCAGAGATGTCAAATCGCGCCCTTTTTAGAGAGTGCTGCAATCATCTGCCGTTTCACCGCTTTAGCCCAAAGCTCAAACTCCAAACTGTTGATATCGTTAATTGTCACTTCCTCAACAGGCTGAGTTGGGGCTTCTTTCTGTGCTGTAGTCTCCATTGTTTTTTTCCTCGTCCAAGAATTGTTAGTAGTCGATCGCAAGCAGTCAGCATCATACCTCTATTTTATCTACTAATTACTGCCATTAATTACACTAAAGGCAGAGATTTGATCGATAAAATGCAGTAAATACATCTAGATAATGCAATTTGCGAATTTAATGTAAGAAAACCCTACAACTATTGTTATATATAGGCTTTTCCTGACATTAAAATTTTACAATTTACATTGTATGGCACTATCAAACCAATGCTTATGTTAGTAAACTTATTTTTAAATGAATGTATTGCCATATACAGCAGAAAATGATTTTATTCAATTTACAGAGTACCGTAAAGGCGATCGGCAGCATCTCCCAGTCCGGGTCAAATAAGCCCTATGGAAACACATATCCGACCCCAACAGCCTCCCGACCGGTCTCGCTCGCTGTCTCGCACTTCGGAACAGTCCGCTAACACAGATCCGGAGTTTCGCACCAGAATCTTCCGGAACATGGACCAACAGATATGAATCTTAGAAAGTATCAGCAGAAAACCAGTTTACTAGATAAATTAACTAATCAAAAAAACTGATCTAGGTACTGCAATTGAAAAAAATAGCTTGGATTCAACGGCTTTTTTATCTTTCAAGATGACCGCCGTCATATCCAAGTTAAAAAACATTACCTAAATTCAATTGCATTTCTTTAATCTGCTTAACACACAACTCAACTTATTAAGGAGAACATCCATGAAGTTTATAAAACTCTTGGTAGCGACAGCATTAATGACGGCTTCTATCAGCCCCGCATTTGCTGCTACTCCGTCAGTTCAAATATTAGGTGCCAGCTACGGCGGTAGCGGTTGCCCAGACCGCTCCGCCAGCGTCAGCGTCAGCCCCGACGGTCAAGAACTCACCATCCTATTTGATAAGTTTGCAGCCCAGGGAAATGTCTCAACAGAAAGGCGTAAAAGCTGCAATCTGAGCATTCCCATCAAAGTACCCCAAGGCTTCCAAATTTCTCTCTACGATGCTGATTACCGCGGCTACGTTGCTCCTAGCACCACAGGCAACTTGCGAGCAGAATACTTTTTCGCAGGAAGCCGCGGCCCAGTTTTTAATCGGAATTTAAGCGGAGAAACTAACTACAATGTGCGAGATAGTTTAGTCACTGTAGCTGATGTTTGGTCTCGCTGCGGCGACAGTGTAAATATGCGGGTGAATGCCTCGATGACAGCCAGTGGTGCCGGCGCAGCCACCGTGGACTCTTTCGATTTGGCTCATCGCGGTTTAGTTTATCACATCAAATATCGCACTTGCCGCTAAACACAGAACCAGCAAAAAAACATAACACCTATGACCCGGTTTCGTAAAGGAACCGGGTTTTTTCCTGCGCTAATCACAACGTTCTAATTAAGATCAAGTTATTAGTATTCGTAGAATGCGTCGCCTGAAAAAAATCCCAAAAACTATCGACAATCCGAGCGCGACGCACCTGACAAACAGGGTTGAGGAAACAAACCCAACACTTCTGATGTAGCAAGACTTTTTCAAATTAGGATCAGGTGCGTCGCTGTAAAATTGTAGATTTTTTTAGGGATTTTCCTTCTTCCTTCTTCCTTCCTTCTTCCTTCTTCCTTCCTTCTTCCTTCTTCCTTCTTCCTTCTTCCTTCTTCCTTCTTCTAAAACACAGTACCATCACTTTCAATCTGAATTGGCGGCACTCCACCAGCCCTCAATTCCCCGGCAATTTTTCGCCCAGCCGCCCAAGTTCCCCCTTGCAAAATCTTCACCAGCGGCAATTCTGTCGCACTCAAGTGCAGCTTTTCTCGCATAGCTGCGGCAATTTTATCTAAAAGAATCACAGTTAGCGATCGCCATTCTACTATAATTTCCGAACCAGGCAAATAACTCTGCTCAAAAATAACCACATCTTTTGCCCGCAGCAGCCCAATATCCAAACATAAACCGCCGTTGCGGTACTCCGGCAATCCCGTTAACTCATCCAATCCGGCGACGACTAAACCAAGTTCTTGCAGCGGTTCCAACAGCGAATAAGTCAACCACTGCGAGAGTTTGTGAAACGGCACAAATTCATCTGCCAGATTTTCTCCTTGTAATGCCGGATGTCGCCAAACATCGCCTAAATTAACACCAGCAATGGCATATCTTCCCGGCCAAATTTCCCCAAAACCTGTCAAAACAGCCCTCAATACTTCAACAGCCTTCACAGTTTTGACTCCATCAACCAGACTGTCAAGCAAATATTGTGCCAAATTGCCGGGACGCGGATTGTCGCTACCAAACAATAATGGATGCTGGCAAATTGCACTCCCCAAACGCTGCAACAATTCTAATCTGCCTGTTAAACCAATTAGCGGATTGTCTCGACTTACCTGAAATCCGGCTGCTAAGGTTTCTAGTTTTAATTGAGAAAGTCCGCGAGAATCAGCAGAAAAAGGAAAATCGGGATTGCTGGAAAAAATACCTTGACAAAACATCCGAAAAGTGGCTATTGCTAATCCTTCAGAACGGCGGTAAACCTGTCCTGTTTCGGCTTCGCAATACTGCCAATCGGCACCGGCGCCGGCATCGAGCAAAACGCTGATAATTGCTAAATCAAATTTGATCTTAGCTTGTTCTATGAGTGTAAATTGTGCTAACGCTGTATTTAATTCGGCGAGGCGCGGTTGGTTGCCGGCTTCAAAATGCCGCCAGCGACTGTGAAAGGGAATGTTGAAATCGGGATACTGTTGGCGCGTTGTGTCGATTACATAATTTGCTGCTTTGTCGAGTTGGGATAAATCGACGCGGAAGTAGCGCAGTTTATTTTCGGAGGCTAAATTAAAAAGCCGATCGCACTTTTGGCGAATCGCAGCCGGCGTTCTCAGATATTCTACAGCCTCAAGTTCAATATTGTGCAACTTCATACAACCAAACACCGGTAAACATCATTTTCCTTAAAAAAGTCAAACTGACTGTAATCTAAAAGATTATCTAAAATCACATTTCTATCAATTTTGATCAGCTTATATTCCCACTTCGAGCCACTGACTTCACGTTTTATTTGATCGGAAACTATCACCGAATTCTTTTCTGTACCCGGAGATACTATTTTACTTAAATCTTCCAGCCTGTCGGCGATGTTAATATCTTTGCCGTAAGTACAAGAGCGAAATATATACAAATTTCCTTTAGCAATTCCCACCGACAAGCCGCAAGGTATTTGATTGCCGTGAATAAACAGTTTCCAATTTTCGCACAAACTTTCCATTGCCGCTAAGGCTGCGTGAGCTTCTGGGAAAGTCAACAAATGCGAATCGCCAACAATACTCCGAATTGTGCCACCGTATTCTTCGCAAATGGTTTTTTCAAAAGTATCGAAGTTGGTGATCAAATATTCAACGTCTCTAATAGAATTAGATTCTTGATAAGCAATAAAACCTCTCAAATCAGCTTTAATTATTGCTTGATTTTCAACAATTCGCGTTTTATAACTTTGGTCAACTTTGTAAACCTTTTCAGGTTCGCTCATCCCTTTCAAAGAAAACTCATTGACAAAAGATGTTTGCACTTCTGCTTTGTTGAGCGCCAGCCATGCTGCTTGGGACAAATATATTTCATCCGGCGGAGTTACTGATTCTATGCGCGCTGTTAAATTCACCGTATCGCCAAAAATATCTTTATCTTGATGCAAGACATCTCCCAATGTAATCGACACGCGAATAGCCAATCGTTCGTCGTTGGATTTGCTAGATTGTTGCGATCTCAATTCTTGCTGCATTTCTATGGCTGCCATCGCCGCTGCTGTGACGCTGGGAAAAATCATCCAAAAGGAATCACCTTCCCCTTTGATCAGGCTGCCTTCATTTCTGGTGCTAATCTCTGAAATAAAATTTTTATGCTCATTTAACAAACTACTTAATTCCGACTGAACTAATTTTTTAACTCTGGCGGTATATCCGCAAATATCTGTTTTTACGATCACAGTAGAACGCAAATTAGCCATAACCTACCCTGACTGATCAAAAACCAGCAATAAATTTTATTTGGCAAAGACGCGATCGATCGCGTCTTTGCCCTCTCAATCTCCTAAATCGCGTCCGATCGCTTCTGCAAGAATTGTAGCATCTGGCACGGGGTCTGGCGTGTAGTAGCCAGCGGCTTTTTTGGCGACGATTTCGACTTGTGCGTCTGCGGGAATCCAATCTTCGGGAATGGGGATGCGATCGACTACTTGAATGCCAGAATTGATAATTGCATTGTATTTGAGATCGCTCATAGAAACTAAACTGTCAATTCGAGAGATACCCAACCAGTGCAAAACATCTGGCATGAGTTCTTGAAACCGCATATCTTGAACTCCGGCGACACATTCAGTGCGAGTAAAATAGGCATCAGCGCGATCGCCACCTGCCTGCCGTTTTCTGGCATTGTACACTAAAAACTTAGTTACTTCGCCCAAAGCTCTGCCTTCCTTGCGGAAATAAACAACTACCCCAGAACCGCCAGATTGTGCCGTTTGGATGCAAATTTCAATCCCGTGTACCAAATAAGGACGGCAAGTGCAGATATCCGAACTAAACACGTCAGAACCGTTGCATTCATCATGTACCCGTACCGCCAACTGCTTCTGTGGGTCAGAAATATTCGCGACATCGCCAATAATATAAACCGTAGTTCCGCCAATTGGGGGCAATAAAACGTGCAAATCCAGTCGCGTCACCAAATCCGAGAACATACCGCCTGTTTGCTCGAACAAGACACGGCGGAGAACACTTTCTTCAACACCGATCCGCCTCGCAATTCCTGGCAAATACCACACCGGATCGATCGCAATTTTAGTTACTGCTAAATTACCGCCTGCTTTGACTATTTTGCCATCAATTTGCACCCGCCCCTTAGCGATGGCATCTTGTAATTCCGGCATATTCATGTGAGCTTTAGTGACAGCAATTGTCGGTCGAATATCGTATCCCTGCTGAGAAAATGAAGTATAAATTTCGCTAACCAAAGCCCCAAACGGATCGAGAGAAACAATCAAATTGCGATCGCCCCAACTCGGATGTGGCCCAATGTTTGCGGCTGGAGATGTGTTGGTAAAATCGGGGCGGTGATCTGCTTGGAGTGCGCCGGAAGCAACTGCTAGCGCTCGATAAACAGAGTAGGAACCCGAATGAGTGCCGATCGCATTTCGGTGAGACGATTTGCTAAGACTACCAATCACAGGCCCCCGTTTCAGGGGATCGATTTCTCCCCAATAAATGGGAATTGGTTTTGTGTCGGAACTGTCGGAATGGGATGTTAAAACTATATGCTTGGGTTTTGACACAGTTTTTGGGCTCTTGCTATGGATGCTGCTGTTAGTTGAAAGTGAAATTGCAATTTGAAGCAGTGATTTATGATAGCAACAGGATTCAGGATCTGGAAGTATTCAGCATAGCAAAACTGGTGGCGCTGACTGGCGCGTTTTTCTCAACAATCTAAAAATTTTGCATTTGTGGTTCAGGGCTGGGGCTGCATTGCTAATATAAAAGCTAAATATTTAACCTTAATTTATATGGCAATCTTATTTGATTTGTCAATAATATTTTTTAAAATAACCGCAGAGGACTCAGAACGAGAAAAGAGGGAAACAGGGAAAGAGATATGTTCACAATTCCTGCAAGGGGGTGCTATAGTTATAACTGGTAGCGCTGAATTTTTAAGAAAATACTAACTCACAAATTTAATGTTGCCAAGTACATCTAATTATTTCCTCAAAAATGGTCGCGTACCCGCGTCTATTCTAGAGATGAAATCGATCGCCCCTAACGCTATTACTGTCCCAACTAGACAAGCTGAGAACGGTTTTTGTGCGGTGGATGTGGAAATTGCAGCGGGTACGATCGCCCAAATCATCCCCACAGGTACGCAACCTTTATCCCAACTTCTAGATATCCCAGTTGTAGACTTGCAAGGTGGTTTAGTTTTCCCGTGTTTTGTAGATATGCACACGCATTTGGACAAAGGACACATTTGGGAACGATCGCCCAATCCCGATGGAACTTTTGGCGGTGCGCTCGAAGCAGTGGGGGCTGACGCTCAAAAAAACTGGAATGCAGAGGATGTTTACCAGCGGATGCAGTTCGGGCTCAAGTGCAGCTACGCCCACGGAACCAAGGCGATCCGCACTCACATCGACAGCGCCGGGGAACAGGCAACGGTTAGTTTAGCAGTATTTGCAGCATTGCAGGACGAATGGCGCGATCGGCTAATTTTGCAAGCAGTTTCCCTAGTTTCCCTCGACTATTACCTGACACCCGCCGGCGAAAAATTAGCAGACAAAATTGCTCAAATCGGCGGCATCCTCGGCGGAGTCGCCTACATGAACCCGGATTTAGGCAAACAACTCGATCGCGTTTTTAGCTTAGCGCGAGAACGCGGTTTAAACCTCGACTTCCACACCGACGAAACCGACGATCCAGAATCAGTAACATTGCGGGAAGTCGCAAAAACCGCCATCCGCCATAAATTTAGCGGTCAAATTATCTGCGGGCACTGCTGTAGTTTAGCCGTACAACCGCCGGATTTAGTAACAGAAATAATCGCATTAGTCAAGGAAGCAAATATTGGCATTGTCAGCTTACCGATGTGCAACCTTTATTTGCAAGACAGAGAATCTGGGCGTACACCGCGCTGGCGGGGAGTGACGCTGCTGCACGAACTCAAAGCAGCAGGAATTCCCGTCACAGTTGCTAGCGATAATTGTCGCGATCCGTTTTACGGATTTGGCGACCACGATGTTTTAGAAGTGTTTAATATGTCAGTCCGCATTGCCCATTTAGACAGGCCTTGGGAAGATTGGCCGCGCACAGTCACAACAACACCAGCAGATTTAATGGGATTGCCGAATGTAGGACGAATAGGAGTTGGTTTACCAGCAGATTTGATTTTGTTTAAGGCGCGGAATTTCAGCGAATTGTTATCTAGGTCGCAGCGCGATCGCACAGTTTTGCGGCAGGGTAGAGAAATTGATACAACTTTGCCCGATTACCGCGAACTAGATGATTTGTTGCAAGGAAGAAGACTCGGCGGTTGAAACCGCGTCTATACAAACAAAACCCGCCTCCGCGGGTTGAAGAAAACTCTGCGGTTAAAATTATTTTATCTTCTTCATTTTTGTAGACGCGGTTTCAACCGTACGTCCTCGTTTTTGTAGACGCGGTTTCAACCGTCGTCTCATCTTGTCAACTGACAAAGAATTTGATATAAATATAAACGCTGATGCGATCGAGGATGTTTTAAGTGAAAGCAGTTATTTTATTGTCGGGAGGGCTAGATTCCTCAACAGTTTTATATCAAGCCAAAGCCGATGGCTGCGAATGTTACGCGATTTCCTTTGACTACCAACAAAGACATCGGCGGGAGTTGGAATCAGCACGGGCGATCGCACTTTCAGCGGATATTAAGGCGCATCAGGTGATAAACTTTGACTTGACGCTGTGGGGCGGTTCGGCTTTGACGGATAATGAGATGGAATTGCCGATCGATCGCAACCTGGCAGAAATGTCGCAAAACATCCCCATTACCTACGTTCCAGCTAGAAATACGATTTTTCTTAGTTTTGCCCTCGCCTACGCCGAAACCCTAGGAGCTCAGAGGATTTACATCGGTGTCAACGCTTTAGATTATTCCGGCTATCCCGACTGTCGTCTCGATTACATCCAAGCAATGCAGGAAGTATTTCGGTTGGGAACCAAGCAGGGAAGGGAAGGAGAAGCTATTAAGATTGTCACACCTTTGCTCGAACTTAAAAAAACCGAAATTATTGAATTGGGTAACAAGTTGGGAGTGCCTTGGGAGCAAACTTGGTCTTGCTATGCAGGCGGCGAAACTGCGTGCGGTGTTTGCGATTCTTGTCGGCTGCGGCTGGCGGCTTTTGAAGAATTGGGGTTGCAAGATCCGGTGACTTACGGTTAAACATGACTTGCGCGCGACGGCCCAGAAACCGGGTTTTTTCGCGTCTACTTCGCTGCCGCTGAATTTACGCCCCAAAGGCCCGACGTTAGATGATTTAGTACGCAGCGACTTCGAGCGAGTAGATTATGTAAGCATTAACTAAAAGATGCTTAACTAGAAAATCTCGCGCCTCCTCTCAACCCGCCATTCGATCGCCCTTTCGCCACAACTTCCCCGCCCGCAGCTAGAATTTCACCCAAAATATCGCCAGCCGCCCCATCCAGCAACTGAATTTGAATTTGATCCAAGCGCGGCCCGATCGCCGAAACCACCGTAAGTTCCGCATTGTCGCCGCGCCAAACTTCCCCAACAGCCGGCATTCTTTGCAACTGATAGCTCAAAAAACCTCCGATTGTCTGATATTCGTCAGCTATCGGCAAATCCAAATTCAATATTTGATTCACATCATCTACATTTAACTGCGCTTGTACCAAAAAAGTGCGATCGTCCAATACTTGCACAGCAATTTCTTTACTGTCGGGCGAGTGGTAAGTGCGGCCGATAATTTCCGCTATCAAATCCCTCAGCGTCACTAACCCGGAAATGCCGCCAAATTCATCAACTACGATCGCAATTTCTTCCGACGAACTCTGCATCAAAGGTAGCAATTCCCCCAGCAGCATCATCTCCGGCACAAACCTCACCGCAACCATCCAAGTTACAATTTCTGTGTCGGGAGATAGCAAACCTTCAGCTAGAGGTTTTGCAAGTTGTTTGAAACCAATAATGCCAATAATATCGTCTAAAGAATCTCCCGTCACGGGATAGAGGGAATGGTTGGAAATTGCCATTTCGTCGAGCAAAGTTTGAAAGGTAGCCGTCTTCGGAAGTGCGATAATGTTCGGCCTGGGCACCATCACTTCTTCTACCCAAACTTCGCCAAATTCAAACACGTTATTGAGCAATTCTCGCTCTTCTGCTTCCAAGCCGCTTGATTCGCTGGAAGTAGCTATAATTAATTGCAGTTCTTCGGGAGTAACCGGCCGGTGTTTGAGGTCGTATTCGATTCCCGCAAACCGCAAGAGCGATCGCGTGGATTGATTGAGAAATGACACAAAGGGATTGAACAAACGAGAAATTAATAAACTCGGAGGCCCTAAACTTCTGGCTAGCTGTTCGGAATAAAGTAACGCTACAGATTTGGGAAACAGTTCGCCGAGTACGATTTGCAGGTAAGCTAGCAGGAAAAAAGTTACTATTGATATTCCCAAAGAATGGGCGAGGGCCGACTTGATGTAAAGTGGCAGCGGCAAACTGGCGATCGACATTCGGACTAGCACGGCGATCGTATCTTCCCCAATCCAGCCGAGAGCTAAACTAGAAAGAGTGATTCCCAACTGCATTGTTGAGAGCAATCGCTCGATACTTTTTTGCAAAGATTGAACAGTTAGAGCTGCAATGTCGCCAGCCTCTACTAACTGATTGATGCGCGATCGGCGTACCGTCACCATCGAAAACTCAGCCGCCACAAAAAAAGCATTGATTGCAATCAGCAGCAGCACTGACAGCAACCGCGACAGCACCTCTGTCGGAGTCATCGCGGGTAAATCAGCTATCTCCTGCACTCTCGTCCCTAAAAGTGACACAATGCTCCCTAGAACAACTTTCTCGATCGAACCTGAGAATCGGTCTGGAGGTTTTGCTCCTGATTGTCTTACTTCGCCACTGGAATGCCAGATATTTGCAACTGGAGTTTTTGACCTGGATAATCTGTCAGCGTCAGCGAAACTTCCTTAGCATTTTCCAGCAAAGCGGTGGGAATACTCACCGTACCGTAATACACCTGCCCGTTGGGGGGCAGTTCCGCCGGCAAATCCTCGGCAGTCGCCGAAAGGGCCCGCCCTTGATTGTCAGTGACGTTCAAGAAACTGTAGAGAAACCTCACAGCTTGGGAACCTTCGTTTTTCATGCTCACGTCTAGCAGCATGGAGTTGCTGCGCTGACTGGTGGCGCTTACTTCCAGAGTTACTCCCCCATCGCGACTGTTGAGCGGAAACTTGGCGCTGGCATTTGTCGCGCCCGGTTTTTTGGCTGTGGCTGATTTAGAGCTTGCCTTGTCTGCTTTAGTATTTGCTCCGACCGTTTTTTTGTCAGGATCGCGACCTTCTATCCGCGCTTTGACGGTTTTGAGAATGTCTGTTTCTTTCAAAATGCTCACTTGCTCTTTGCTAGCGGCAGTTCTCTGCTTGCCAGTGCCAGCATTGTTGCTGGGGCGAACATCGGGTTGAGTCGTTCCTTTCAAGGCTTCGCGACCTGTAGTAAATCCCAAAACAGAACTCGTCACACCTGCTCCAAACATCAGAGTGAGCAGAATTAGAGTCAGCACTACTGTTGAATTCACTGCCATTGCCTATAATTTTATGCCGAGGGAATAGAAACTGCTTTGTCCGGTCGAGCCCGATAGCGCAGGTGCGTTCCAGGCGATCGGGACTAAACAGATCTAAAGATTTTGATTTTTGTTCTCTAGTTCTAGCACGGACTGGGAAATTATGTTATAATTGATTTTCAGTTGGATCGAACAAATCGATTTAACGGCAGTTGGCCGAGCGGTTTAGGCAGCGAACTCATAATTCGCCCCAGGCAGGTTCAACTCCTGCACTGCCGATTTTCAATAAATTAGGACGCTCCGCGCGTGGGGCCAAAACCCGGTTTCTTCTCTGATACCAGTTCTGGCTCCCGTGGGGCTAAGCTTTTGCTCATATCGATTGTGTATGGCTATTGAGGGGGAGAGTGGGAGAAGGGGAGAGGGGGAGAGGAATTGACGATTTTTGATTGTCATCAAAATCTACAATTTAAATGCACAAGAGCTTAGAAACCGGGTTTCTACGAAAAATTTGTGACGAGTCACGAAAAATATAGGAAGAAACCCGGTTTCTGAGGCTAGGGGGCGATCGCGATCTCCTGAGATGGATCGCGATCTCTTAAGCTCGCACGCTCACTCCCAAAATTATGATTCCGATCGTTGGTCAACATATCAACCCTTAATCAATTCCACTCCGTAGCGCCCATCGTACTCTTGAACGTAAACCTTAACTTGTTCTTCCTTTGCAGTCGGCAACTTTTTACCCGTAAAATCCGGCTGAATCGGTACTTCTCGGTGGCCGCGATCGACTAATACCGCCAACCAAATTTTCTCCGGCCGCCCGTAATCGTTTACCGCATTCAAAGCCGCTCGAATTGTTCTACCTTTATATATAACGTCATCTACCAACACCACCGTTTTGCCAGTCAAATCGAAAGGAATTTCTGTTTTAGCCGGTGTTCGCATCGCAACTCGATCCAAGTCATCTCGGTAAAACGTAATATCCAAAGCGCCCACCGGTACTTTGACTTGTTCGAGGACTTCAATTTGAGCTGCCAACATTTGAGCTAGCGGCACTCCTCTAGTATGAATTCCCAACAGCACTAACTCCGAGGGAGCCCCTGATTTTTCGACAATCTGGGAAGCGACGCGGGTGAGAGTTCGCCTCACTTCATCCGGGGATAAAATTTTGATAATTTTAGTCATTGCTTGCTGGGAGCTAATGGTTGGCTGTTGGCGAATCGAAGAATTTGAGATTTGGGATTTGAGATTTGAGATTGACTCGACAAATTAATCTGAGGGTTGGAACAATTTTAGATGTGAGACTTCGGCGTGAGTGCGAGCGTCGAACGATTTTAGATTTTAGATTGACTTGATAGATGAATCTGGGGGTGGGAACTACTAACGTCAAAACTTTTTGGGATCTGGCAGACTCCTGTCGGAGGGCTGTATCTGTCTGCGGGTGAGGTCAGCAGTTAGCGGCTCAAACATAATAAGGTATAAAAAAGCAATGATAGTCCCAACCAAATCAGAAAGCAATACCGAGTTAACTTTAATGCTCGGTCAATTTGCTGCGGTGCGATCGCCCGAATCGGCTCTCCTAGCAGCGGTTTGTGTTTGATCACTCCGCGATAGGAATTTGTACCTCCTAGTTGTACTCCCAAGATGGCGGCGTAGACGCACTCACTCCAACCGGAATTGGGACTGGCATCTTTAACTGCATCTCTCTGACAAATCTGCCAAATGTACATCGGTTTGCCAGATATCAAGGCTAAAGTAATCACTGTTAGTCGGCAAGGAATCCATGTCAACACGTCATCTAGTTTGGCGCTAAACCATCCTAAATCAGTGTATGGCGCTTCTTTGTAGCCGACGGTAGAATCTAATGTGCTGGCTGCTTTGTAGGCGATCGCACAGGGGACGATCGCCATCGCCCACATCGAGTTAGGAGCGATCGGCAAATTGGTAACAGTTAATAATAGATGCGGCAGAGCGAACCCAACTAGGGCATAAAATAGCGGTGCTGTCACGCCATCAACGGCATTCTCTGTTACAGTTTCTAACAATGCTCGCAGAATTTCTGGCTCGGATAAGTTTTCAGTATCCCGGCCGACGTAAAGGCTCAACCGTTCTCGCGCTTTGACTAAATCTCCAATATTTAAAGGTGCGAGCACGTCTTGGGCCGCCGCCCTTAAACTCCTACCGGCAAAACAGCTAGCCAGCAAAATGGTCTGTAGGGCAATGCCTAAAATAGGATGCACCCAACTAGCAGCTTGGACGATCGACCAACTGACAGTATAACTGCCTAGAATCAACCCGATCGCTAGTATTGTACCAGCACATCGTAGCAGCAGTTTGTGCCGATCGCCGGCCGGACGATCGCCCGCAGGAGCCATTTTGTCTGCGGGATTATTCCATATACTAAAGACAATTCGAGTATAGCGGTCGATCGCCCAACCCATCGCCTGCACGGGATGCGGCCAACCCCAAGGATCGCCGATCGCATAATCTAATACCGCAGCTAAAATCAAAACAGCAAATTGATCGAGCACCATTATATATTGTGCCAAACTTGATAGTCCGTCCGAGTATGAGCGATCGTGTTTCTAGCACAGCTTTTAACTGTGGCTACCATTGTGGACTTGGATTTTTGATCCCTGATTTTAACTGCTGAGATTACTTTAGTCGCCCAGCAAGTGTACGTTCTGCTCCCAATCAACACCGTCAAAGGGTAGAATCTGAAATTTGGAAACGGCATCTGAGTCAAGACAGCGGACGTTGACATCGAATTGATCGGGATGCGATCGGGGGCGATAGAACGAGTGAATACCACAAATTCGGCAGAAAGTATGTTTGGCAATTCCTGTATTAAACGTATAAGTTGTCAAAACATCTTCGCCACACATTAATGTAAAACGTTCCGGCGGCACAATTAGGTGCAAAAATCCCTTCTTTTTACAGATAGAGCAGTTGCAGTCTGATGCTTCGTGTTTGTCAACCGTGACTGTAAAGCGGACAGCACCGCAATGACAGCCACCGGAGTAGGTAACAAGTGTTTCGTCCATGTGTGCAAGCTGGCGATCGAATAAATGAACTTACCATCTAAATGATAAAGCTAGTTTCTTCCCCAAGAGCCGCTTGCCAACTGCGGACATCATAGTATAAGTCTTCGAGGGAAATACTGTATAGCGCTTCGGCCAGTTTTTTGTGCAATCGGTTCCACAAACTGAATGTTACCCAGTCCTCTGCTTGAGTCGCGTCAGGAGAATGTCGAGGTAAAGGTTCAATAGTTTCCCCTACAGCCTCTAAGATTTGTCCTAAAGAGATTTGAGCGGGTTCGCGGGCCAATTGATATCCTCCCTGGGAACCCCGAACTGATTGGACTAAACCGGCTCGTCGCATTTCAATCAGCAATTTTTCTAGATATGGAGCCGGTAACTCCTGTCGGTTCGCGATCGATTTCACCGATGTCGGGCCGAACCGAGGTTGCAAACTTAGATCCAGTAATGCTTTGACACTGTAGTGTCCGCGTGTGGTTAACTTCATGGGATTTTCAGATGGGGGCAAATATTCAGCTAGCTGATAGCTGATAGCTTATGCTAGCGAGTTTAGAGATTGCTCGCTTGCCTTGCAGCTACTCCTCAAGAAAGACTGCACGTTGTTAAAAATATTTAGACAATAGTGGTTAACAATTGAGCCGATCGGTGTAATATGGTTTTACGACCAGCTATAAAGCTAAAGTTTCTTGGTCAAACCAAAAACCAACCGAGAAAAAATCCGTACACCAGTTGAATATTTCAGGACTCAGTAAATGGCTAAAAAGAAAAATATCGAACCCCTTGAAGGCGAAGGTCTGATCAAAAAGGTCAAAGACCTAGAGAACCTTACCAAGGAAGAAAAAGCTAGAGCCTGTGGCTACTACACCATTACCAAAAATGGCGTAGAACGGGTGAACATGATGAAATTCCTGAATGCGCTGATTGATGCAGAAGGCATTCAGCTTGACGGGAAGCAAAATGGTAATGGACGTGGCGGACGCTCAGCTAGCTATCGGATTAGCGTTCAATCTAACGGCAACTTACTGATTGGAGCCGCCTACACCAAGCAGATGGAACTTCAGCCGGGAGATGAATTTGAAATCTCTCTGGGACGCAAGCACATTCACCTGCGCCAAATCGATCGCGAAGAAGTATCCTAGGCTTTTACGACTTGCTTTGACTTCTTGCTTGAACTGGTTGGTTTGACTTCAAGCATTGAATGCAGGCAGAGAGTTGGCTCTGAAATTTTTCAGTGCGCCTAAAACAGTATGGCTTCTATAGATGGCAATGGCTCGACAAAAGCCACTGCCACTACTTTATATTTTCCGAGAATACCTATTCTCGCCCCTCGCTATATCCGTTTGGACAAGCGGGGATTTTCCGTGTAACTGTTGAGTTGACAGTTGGCAGTTGACAGTTGACAGTTGCTCGAACGAAGAGGGAAGAAGGAAGAGGTTCGAGGGAAGTTCGGCAACGGATTTTATAACGGATTTAACGGATGTCACGGATGAGGTTCGGCAGCGGATTTTATAACGGATTTAACGGATGTCACGGGTGAGGTTTGAGGCAATAAGCAGGTTTGGTTGAGGTGAGAAACTGCACTTCGCCAAGAAAATGGCGGACGTATTCTCAAAATCTAAAATCTAAAATCTAAAATCTAAAATCGAGTGACTGGAAGTAAACAAGCTCGATCGCCCTACGTGAAATTAGAGGCCGAAACAGTTACAGTGTTAGGGAGCAGTTAGTCGCCAGCCTATGCCGTTGTCCCGATTCGCGAGCAAAACTTCCCAACAGCCCACAAAAATACCCCTACGCTGCGTTCTAGTAGGCTCTTTTGTGGTGCAAATCGTCGCAGCAGTGGGGATTGTCGGATATCTGTCCTTTCGCAACGGAGAAAGAGCAGTCGAAGAGCTCGCCGAAAAATTGATCGCCCAGACGGGGAAGAGAGTTGAAGAACAACTGACTGGTTTTCTGGAAAATACTCACTGGGTAAATCAACTCAACGCTGAAGCGATCGATCGCGCGGAATTAAACTTAAAGTTAGAACAGCCCCAGCTTCGGGGAGAGAAGTTCCTCTGGCAGCAAATGCGATCGTTTAAAAGCATTCAGTGGATGTCCCTGGGTTCTGAAAAAACAGGAGAATATCTCGGTATTTGGCGCAACCCGATCGACAACAGTTTGCAAATTGTCGCCGCTAACAAGTCTACCAACTCTCATAACATCTACTACGCGACCGACAACAGAGGCACTCGCACCGCCAAATTAAACACAGAAGCGGGAACCTACGATGCCCGCCGGCACCCCTGGTACAAAGAAGCTGTTGCAGCTAATAAACCGATTTGGACGAGCATTTATCAGGGTTTGACTCCGGGGACTCTGTTTATGGCGGCGAGTCAACCGATTCGCGATCGCAATGGTAAATTACTGGGAGTTAGTGCGGTAGATTTTTCGATCTTGGAAATTCAGCAATATCTCGATCGCCTGAAGTTTAGCAAAACTGGAGAAATTTTTGCGATCGAACGATCGGGCTTACTGGTTGCCAGTTCGAGTCAAGAATCATCCTTTAGAAAGATGTTGGGAAAGCAACAACCCCAGCGGCTGAATGTTTTAGACAGCAAAACTCCTGTCATTCGCACCACAGCTAAGTATTTGTACGAACACTTCGGAGGCTTTGGTGAGATTAACCAGCAGCAGCAACTGAAATTTAGCCGAGACGGGCAGGAATATTTTGTGGAAGTGCTGCCGTTTTCTGATAGTTACGGTTTGAACTGGCTGATTGCGATCGTAGTTCCCGAATCCGATTTCATGGGGCAAGTTAACAGAAATACCCGCACTACAATTTTACTTTCTGCGGTGGCGCTCCTGCTATCGACAATTGCCGGAGTTCTGACAGCTAGGTGGGTAACGCTGCCGTTGCTGCGGCTCAACGAAGCAGCTAAAGATATCGCCCAAGGAGAATTTGATCGCACTGTTGCTGTCAGTAGGCTGGATGAAGTGGGCGCATTAGCCCAGTCTTTCAACGAAATGGCAACTCAACTGAAAAAGTCTTTTCAAGCTTTGGCCGAAAGCGAAGCAAAATTTGCCAAGCTGTTAGAAAGTTTGCCCGTTGGGGTGACAGCCCTGACTCCGACTGGTAGCACTGTTTTTATGAATTCGGTGGGAGGAGAGATCACCGGCAAAGGGGCGATGCCCAATACAACCGCAGCAGAACTCTCAGCAACTTATCAGCTTTATGTAGCAGGAACCGATCGACTTTATCCGATGGAAGACTCCCCGTTTGCACGAGCGGTGAGGGGTGAAGAAACGCTGGTTGAAGATATGGAAATTCGCCCGGATGGGAAAAATATTCGCTTGCAAGTGCGATCGATGCCGGTGTTTGACGCTGAGGGCAATCTTGTTTACGTGATTATTGTTTTTCAAGATATCACCGATCGCAAACAGGCAGAGCAAATATTGGCTGACTACAACCGCACCCTGGAAATTGAAGTAGCCTCGCGCACGATCGAGTTAGCCGAAATCAATGCCCGCTTGGAGATCGAAATTGATGAGCGCCACCATGCTACAAAAATTATCCGCAAAGAGCGGGACTTTAACTTCAAGATTATTGAAAATTCTCCGATGTTTTTTGTGGCGATCGACTGTGAGGGTAGAATCCTGCGGGCGAATGACTGTATGCTGCAAGCTGTGGGCTATACTGCCGCAGAAATTATCGGCAAAGATTACTTAGCTATATTTGTACCGGAGGGCGATCGAGCCGGATTGCACTCGATTTTTAAGGGTGTCAAAGCCAGCCCGCAAACGGTTAACGAACACCAACTTATCACCAAGTGCGATTCCCTAGGAGATAGCAGCACCGCGCGTACTTTGTTGGTGGAGTGGCACGGTACGCCCGTTTTGGATGAAAATGGCAATTTTGACTTTCTTTTTGGATTTGGGATTGATATTGGCGATCGCAAACAAGCACAAATAGCCTTGCAAAAAAGCGAAGCTCTATTTCACAAATTAGCAATCACTGTTCCCGGAGAACTTTACATATTCGTGCAGCATCCCGACGGCTCAGTTAAGATGGAATACATCAGTCCGATGTGCCGAGAAATTCAAGAATTAGAGCCGGAGGAAATCAAGAACAACTCTGCTTTACTCTACGAACAAATGCACCCGGACGATCGCCCCAACCACTTCGAGGCCATTGTCAGAAGTGCCACAAATCTCGAACCATTTGTCCACGAGTGGCGGATTGTCACAGCATCGGGAAAACTCAAATGGCTGCAAGCTCACTCTCGGCCGGAATTGCGCGAAAATGGAGATATCGTCTGGCACGGCATAATACTCGATATTAGCGATCGCAAACAAGTAGAACAACAACTCAAAGAAGCCGCATTAGCAGCAGAAGCTGGAAACAAAACTAAAAGCATCTTTCTCGCCAACATGAGCCACGAATTGCGAACCCCTCTCAACGCCATTCTCGGCTTCGCTCAATTAATGGAACCCAGCACTAATTTAACTTTGCCGGAAAAAGAAAATATCAAAATTATTCGCCGCAGCGGAGAACACCTGCTTCAACTGATCGATAGAGTTTTAGACTTATCTAAAATTGAAGCAGGGCGCATGACAATCTACCCCAAATGCTTTGATTTGTACCGCTTGCTGGGCGACTTGCAAAATATGTTCCAAATTCCGGCACTAAATAAAAAAATCAAATTAATTATTGACTGCTCCTCGGATGTCCCTCAATACGTAGAAACCGATGATATTAAGTTGCGGGAAGTGCTGATCAATCTCTTAGACAATGCAGTTAAATTCACCCAAAATGGCTCAGTATCAGTCACCGTCGGAACGAACAAAGAAGGAACAACAAAACCTGTCAAAGAAGAATTTGTTAATTCATCTAAAAACTTCCAAAAAGTTTTTATTTGGTTTGAAATTGCCGATACAGGAGTTGGCATCGCCCCGGAAGAATTAGATAGTATATTTGAATTATTCATGCAAAGTTCATCGGGTAAAACACTTCAAAAAGGTATGGGTTTAGGATTAAGTATCAGCCGCGAGTTCATAAAATTAATGGGCGGCGAAATTACCGCCGAAAGCGAAGTAGGACGGGGTACAGTCTTGAAATTTGACATTCCAGCCGTTACAGCAATCGCCCCCGTTGAAGTCAATAATTTTTCAGAGAGTTCAACCATCATCAAACAAGAAATATTGGATAGTTATGAAATATTTACGCTTAACTCAAAACCGCAAGTTTCCCCAGAATGGACGAGCAAACTTCTACAAGCAGTCCGTGAGGCTGACTTCGATTTGATTGCTACAACAATTGAGGAAATTCGCAGCGAAAATGAGCTTTTTGCCAAAGTTTTGATGAATCATTTAGATAACTTTGATTATCAAGAAATCCTCGATTTAATTGCAAAAATTGAACTGTAGGGTGGGCAATGCGAACCTTATATCATTCTCAAAAAGTATTGCTAAAAACATTTTTGATGCTGGTTTTCTCAACCATCATGCAATATCAAGGTTCGTAGTGCGGCCGATCGTCCGCTCTTAATTTGCGGACTGTCGTCCGCCCTACAAACCATTTTTGTTATAGTAATCGACAAAACATGATATAAGACAATACGGTTCACTTAAGACGATCTAGGCGGTAAAAAATTATGAAAAATAAATACTCTTGTTTGCTTCGTTCCTCTCTTCGGACAATCTTAAGTGAACCGTAGTGTTTCGGATTGAGAGGAAAAGTCTTGAGATGGCATACGTCCTCGCTCAGTTGATTAAAAGACTATTATAATTATCATTGTTGATTTGTAGCTAATAATTTAAGGTTTGAGTTGAATTTTGTATAGCTAGAGTTAACCCCCCCGATCGCCATTTTGGTAAGAGCAATCGAGGGGGTTAACTATTATTTGTCAAGTATCTGAGGGTATCAAGCGGGGTCTGCTTGAGCTCGTTTTTGTAGCAAGCGGGCAATTTCAGCTTTTTCTACAAGTCCCACGAGGACGCCGTTTTCGCGAATGACGGGGAGTTCTTGGACTTTGAGTGTTTCCAGAAGGGTGACGACTTCGAGGAGGGATAATTCTGGTTTGACGGTGGTGGTAAATTCGATCGGCTTCACGAGTTCTTTAACCAAAACTTGGGGCCAGGTACCGGTGGGAATGGTTTTGATGTCGTCAAGGTCGATCGCACCTACCAATTGTCCCGCATCGTCGGTAACTAAGAACCGGCGCCATGTGTGAGTGCTACCAATCACGTAGTTGTTGGCAAATTCTCTGAGCGATAAGTTTTCTGGGACGATCGGGCTTTCGGTAGTCAAAGCATCGGCGGCTGTCAGCCCTGCGAGTTCATTTTGGACTGTGGCATATTGTGCAGATTGACCAGCATTTTGCAGCAAGAACCAACCGATTACTAAATTCCAAATATTGCCGAAGATGCCTGTAGCAATAGCGATCCAACCAATTATTTGACCGACGCGGCTAGCAAAGATTACGCCTTTGTAAGGGTTGCCGGTAATCTTCCAGACGATCGCTTTGAGGATGTTACCACCATCGAGGGGCAAACCGGGAATCAAGTTAAATAAGGCTAAAGCTAAGTTGATCGAAGCTAAAAGTCCGACGATGGCTGCTGCGGGGCCTGTGAGGGCTGCACCAACGCCAATAACTGTTAACAAACCGGACAAAAATAAGCTAACCAACGGGCCTGCAATCGCTACCCAAAATGCTTCGGCTGGCGTTTTCGATTCTCTTTCCAAATTAGCCAGTCCGCCAAACAGAAATAGCGAAATTGATTTCACGCCAATTCCCTGTTTGATGGCTACCCAACTGTGTCCTAATTCGTGGGCTAAGACGGAAGCAAATAATAGTAAGGCTGAAAATAATCCTAGCAACCACGGCGCTACAGGGCCTAATGTGGGAAACAGGCCAGCTAGTGCGCCGCCGTATTGCCAAGTTACTAAACCCAGAACTAAAAACCAAGATGCGTTGACATAAAAGGGAATTCCAAACAGGTTGCCGACGCGAAATGTACTATTCATATATGACGACCTCTGATATTATGGGCGAGAAGTTTTTTTCTCTGTTTCCTTATAGTAACGAAATGTAACTGAAATGTTAATGCTTCAATTAGGGTGTTATCCGTCTGTAGAGGTTCGGTTTGCTGAATAGTCACCGCCGGCTGCGGTTGTGGCTGCGGGGCTGCTGGAAGTTAAAAATCCCTGTCGAAAAAGCGGAAGTCATCTCTCTCAGGACAGAACATTATATTTATTTTAGTTTTAACTATAAGTTTTCAGTCCGTTCAAACCGACTTTACCTTTGAGACGGGGAATTAATTCCCTGGCGGACTATTGCACCTGTGGCAAGATATCAGTTTCAAGCAATTTTAGCTATAATTACTTACCCTAAGAATAGTTTTGGTGCTAATAATTATGCCAGAATCCTTTTTGCTCGGTCGCCTGCTGCTGCAATTCAACAGCGAAGCGAGCGATATTATTACAAACTTATCGGCTGTGGCTTTCACTCCCGACGGTCATTTGTGGCTGGGTTCTGATGAAACGACTTCGCTCGAATGTTTGTCGCCTGTATCGCCTCATGTTTTTGGAGAACATCAAAAATTTGCGATCGGGGATTTTATCGATTTATCGGACGACGACGAAATCGATATTGAAGGAATTGATTTCAGCAGCAATTGCCTTTGGTTGGTCGGTTCTCACAGCACAAAACGCAAAAAACCTAAAGGTAAAGATTCCGCAGACGATCTCGAAAGATTAGCAACAATTGAGACAGATGTCAATCGCTATTTGCTAGCAAAAGTCCCAGTGAAAGATGGGATTTTGTACAAGTCAATTTCCCATCCTGAAAATCCCAAAATTCAATTGACAGCGGGATGCCTTCAGCGGACAGAAACGGGCAATATACTAACAGATGCGCTCCAAGATGACAGCCATCTCGGCTTGTATTTTTCTGTGCCAATTCCGAGCAAAGAAAATGGTTTCGATATTGAGGGTTTTGCGGTGCGGGGGGAGAGCATTTTTCTCGGTTTGCGGGGGCCTGTGCTGCGGGGTTGGGCGATAATTTTAGAAATAGAAGTTGAAGAGACAGAACCGGGAGTTTTAAGGCTTAAGGAAATTGGGGAAGCAGGGAAATTGTACAAAAAACATTTTGTCGATTTGAACGGTTTGGGTGTGCGAGAATTGTGTTTTAATGGGGAAGATTTAATTGTTTTAGCCGGGCCGACGATGACTCTATCTGGGGCGATGAGGGTTTTTCGGTTGAGGGGAATTTTAGGGCGATCCTCTTCGAGGGCTTCGCTAACGGGCGACAGTATTACTGGGCAAGATGGGGGAAATTTGGAGGTATTGTTTGACTTGCCTTTTAATGTTGGTACGGACAATGCTGAGGGGTTGAGTTTGTTTCCCTATTTGGGGCAGGAGAATTCGTTGTTAGTCGTTTACGATTCGCCGGCTGCGAGTAGAATGGTTGGGGAAAATGCGATTTTTGCGGATATTTTTAGATTGGGTTCGTAGTGAGGAATTCAGTCCTTAGAATTAGGGAATTGGATTCCTGACTGCGAACCGAAATTTGGTTAATTGTCGATCGCATCCCCTCCCAGTGGCCTGCTGTAGCGCTTCAATTCATCAATCAATCGAGTATCGTTAGAAGCTGTTCTCGCGCCCGCTTCGGCCGCCCACCGCTTCAAATCTTCAATTTGCGATCGCGCGATCGCAGCTAAAGGTACAGTATCCTCGATCGACCTCAAAACATCCTCCGTCGTCAAATCTCGGCGCTGTCCGTTCACAAAAGTGCCAAAAGCGCGGTACAATCCATCAATCACAACTTGCTCAATTTCCGCACCGCTAAAATTCTCAGCAGACTTCGCCAAAACCTCCAAATCAAAATCGCGCAATCTAGTCGGCCGCAAACGCTGCAAATGCACTTTAAAAATATCTTGCCTTTCTGATTCCGAGGGCAAATTCAAAAAGAAAATCTCATCAAACCTGCCTTTTCTCAGCAACTCCGCCGGCAAAATCCGCACGTTATTTGCAGTTGCGACGATAAACACCGGGCTGGTTTTTTCCTGCATCCAAGTGATCAAACTGCCGAATACGCGGCGCGAAGTTCCCGAATCGCCGTCACCGCCGCTGATAATGTTGCCGAAGGCTTTATCTATTTCATCTATCCACAAGACGCAAGGAGCGATCGCCTCTGCCAATTGTATCATTTGTCGAACGCGGC
Source organism: Microcoleus sp. A2-C3 (assembly GCF_036706065.1). Taxonomy (NCBI): domain Bacteria; kingdom Bacillati; phylum Cyanobacteriota; class Cyanophyceae; order Oscillatoriales; family Microcoleaceae; genus Microcoleus; species Microcoleus sp. A2-C3. The sequence goes on from NZ_JAUBVX010000029.1 coordinate 61,410, forward strand.
TTTCGCTTTCCCCGACCACGCCGCCGAACAATCTGCCAGTATCCAAACGCAGCAGCGGCAAACGCCATTCAGAAGCAATAGTTTTCGCCGACAAAGATTTGCCCGTTCCTTGAATTCCTACTAACAAAACGCCTTTAGGATTGGGTATACCGTAGCGACGGGCTTCGTCAGTAAAAGCATCTTGCCGCATCTTTACCCACTGCTTCAAATTCTCCAATCCGCCCACATTTTTCAGGGATTCTCTATAGTTGCAAAACTCTAAAATTCCAGTTTGGCGAATTGCTTGTTGTTTCTCTTCCAAAACTCCGTCAATATCCGACTCGTTAATTTGCTGTTTTGCAGCCAAAGCTTTAGCTAAAACGCGCCCAATTCGAGCGCGGCTCAAACCTTGACAAGCTTTAACTAATTGTTCCTTTGCTAAGCCACCAACTTGCAACTGTTCCGGCTTTTCCACGACATGGGAAATTAAATGATTGATTTCTTGGATGTTCGGCAAGGGGAAATCAATTACTGTTACTTCTTCTTTCAATTCTTCTGGCAATTCTAGCGTGTGAGAAGTGAGGACGATAGTTTTTTTGCTGCGCTTCAATTCCCTGGTTAAATTGCGCAATTCCCGGACTACTGGGGCATTTTTGTCGGTGTACGGAGCTCTCAAAATTGGGTGCAGATCCCGCAGTACAAATATGGTATATTCTTCGACAGCAGTTTTGCTGATGCGATCGAGCGCCGCCATTACCGAACCTTTTCCAGAACCGTTATCTTCCCAGCCGCGCACCATATCCCAGAATAATACTCGGCGCGCGGGTGTTACTTGCAGCGCTACTTGGGCGATTACAGCTTCGACTGGTTCCTCTTCTGCGCCGACAATGTACAGCAGCGAATAGCGGGCGCGAATCATCAAATCTAGTCGCTTAATGAGTGCCTCAAAAGGGTTTTTTTGAGCGCCGTTGATGGCATCTAATTCTCTGGAATGGGGGTAAGTTTCTGTCATTTGATTTGAGATTTTAGATGTAAATTAAAGTTTATTAAATATTTTGTTTGTAGTCACGATTTTAGTCTTTTTCAACGATTTAACCGGACTAAAGGTTTGTAGTCAGGACTTTAGTCCTTGTCAACGATTTAATCGGACTAAAGTCCGTACTACGAACCTTGAAATTATAACAGAATTGTGCAGGGTTGGCTATTTTGCGGCTTTTCTGGCTTGTTTTAGCATATCAATCAGAATGTGGTGGGCATCTTCGGCATCTGCTAAAGTGCGATCGAACTTTACTCTGACAGGCACTGTTTCGCCATTTACTTCAGCGGTTAAATCCATGCCCTCGGCATCGATAGCGAGCATTTGAGCGGATGTCGCCTCTGGCTTGTCGCCGTAGGCTTGAGCGTACAAAACTACGGCGCTAGCGTGGTCTTCGTTCATGTGAGTGCAGATGCGATCGCTAATTTCGGTCGAAAACTGGTCTGACATGGGGATTCCTCATATGCAATATTGCGATCGATTGTACTGCGATTTGCGCGATCGGAGAAAGAGATTGATTCGCAGTTGACAATCAACTTCGCAATTTGCTAAGATGATCGAGTAGCCTTTAGGAAAAACAATCGATCATGAAAGAACGTATTATTCTTCAAAATTTTTATCTAGGCAATATATGCACGTTATCTCCCAATCTGCACTCAGAAAATTCTGGGAAAAGTATCCTGACGCGGAAACAAGTCTGCGGTCTTGGTACAAACTAGCGACAACAGCCCAGTGGTCAAACCTAGCTGAAGTAAAAGCAGTTTTTTCCTCAGCAGATAGAGTGGGTAACTTTACTGTCTTTAACATCAGAGGTAATAACTACAGACTGATTACCTTCATAGATTATGAATTTAAACCTAAAAAAATCTTTATTAGAGCTGTACTTACCCATGAAGAATATGACGAAGATAAATGGAAAAAATACCCGTGGTATGAATGATAATGTTATCTTCTATTAATAGTGAATAATCTTATGAACAACTCTCTTGCCTATATAGAATTGCTCACAGCGTTTCCCCCGCGACCCATCACTGCGGAGTCAGAATTAATCGCAACTCAAGAAACCATTGACTCTCTATTAGACAAAGGCGAACTAACTCCCGACGAACGCGATTATCTAAACGTACTCGGAACCCTGGTTTATGAATACGAGCAAACTTTAGAACCTATTCCTGACATTTACGGGATAGAACTGTTAAAAGCTTTGATAGTAGAATTTGATCTCCGACAAAAAGACCTCGTTCCTATTTTTAAAACTGAGTCTATTGTCTCTGATATTCTGCGTGAAAAGCGTCAACTTACAACGGAACACATACAAAAACTTGCTGAGTTTTTCTGTGTCTCGCCGGCTGCATTCTTTCCGCTACATCCAGCATCCAAGGATTCCCAACGAATAGAATTAGCGTCTACACAAACATAGTCTACACAAACATAGAATTTACGGCGAATAGAATTCGCGCCTACACAAACAAAGTCCGCCTGCGCCTACACAAACAAAGTCCGCCTGCGCGGACTAAAAGAAAATAACGGAATTTTAACCGCTCACTCTTCAACCCGCGTCGGCGGGTTTTGTTTGTATAGACGCGGTTTCAACCGCCCGGTCTTCTGGTGACTTGGTTGAATTCACCTTTGCTACGGGTAACTTGGCCACAGGTTCCAACACAGCAGGCTGCGATTTTTCCAAAGTAACTACAGGCAATTCCCCGCCATTATCTCCATTTTTGCTCGTTTGATTCCACATCATCATTCCCAGCAAACCGTCAACCAAACCGCCGCCGCTACCGTTACCGCTAACCGCAACATCTGGTACAACTCGCACATGACTATCGCCGATAATTTGCATTAACTGCAAAGCCGTATAACCGGAACCGCCCAAAGCTACAACACCCGCGCGATAAGCTTCAGCTTGAGCATTTCCCTTCACCCGAATCGACTCAGCTTCGCCTTGAGCTTGTTTGACCTGAGAATTCGCTTTTAACTCAGAAATCTTCACGCCTTGTTCGGATTTTACCATCTCTTGTTGAATCTCAGCCAGCGCTGTTTCTCTTACCAATTGTTGCCGCTGAGTTTGTGCTATTTGCTGCACCTCATAAGTCTTACATTGTTCCTCAGCAATTTTGCGATCCGTTTGAGTTTGCATCAACTCTGCGGGTGGCAAAATATCCCCGATTAAAGTATCAATTGCTTGCACGTCGTAGGTACGCAAAGCTGCTTTGATATACTCGGCGGCTTCCGCTTGTCTGCCGCTTCTGGCTGAAAGAAAATCTAATACAGAATAAGCTTGAGCCGAGTTGCGGAAGTAATTGCCGATTGTCGGCTGCAAAACGTGGTCTACTAAATTCTGCATCGAACCGACGCGAGAGATAACTTTCGGAGCATCCAAAGCTCCAACGTGAATGATTTGAGCTACTTCTAAATCGAAGGCAAAACCGTCTTGAGAACGCACGGTTAAAGATGAAAGTTTAGAGTCGTAACTGTGCCGTTCTGTTTTACCAGACCAGTTCAATACAATGTTTGTAGTCGGCACTAATTCTACTTTCAAAATGCGAGTATTTAGCGGATGTTTGCCTGGATAAAGAGGTGTCACCCATACGCCTTTGTTGCCCACATTTACTAAGTTGCCGTGGGTGAAAGCTGCGCCGCTGACATCTTCTGAGGTTTTGCCGACATAGGAAATCACGGCGCCGACATAGCCGATCGGGATTTCAGTCATTGCCACCTGGTCAACCCCGACAAACCAAGGGTTTAAGTTCCACGAACCGGACAGCAGAACCTGTTCCTGCAAACCGCGCCGCCCGCCGGCGGTGATAAATTTTTGCGCGTTTTGGAAGTTGTCGTGATTGGGAATAATTGGGCCGGCAATTTCGCCATCTTGAATCGGAACGCCGTCATAAGTTGTGACAATTCCTACTTTGTCTGGGGCGATTGTGTACAGCTTCAACTGTTCGGCTGTCATGCCGTGTTTTGTAGCATTTCCTGCTGTGATTACGGTAAATAATGCCGTGTTAATTCGATAGCTGCCGCCCGTCAAGATGCCGAGTTGCCGACCTTTTTCGCCGCCTTCTTTGAGGAATTTGCGAGCATCTTGAAAATTGTCGCATTCTGTGATTTTTCCGAGGATGCGCTGTGGCGGATTCGACTCGCCGCCTGCTGCGATAACTAAGCCAATTTCGCCTTGGGGAACTATTGTTAAAGATTCTTTGCGGACGTTGTATTGCAAAGGCCAATAACCCCAGTGCCAACCGGGAGGTAATGTATCAGCTTGATATCCAGCTTCACCGTTTAAGGCAATTAAATCTCCTGGGGGCAAAGATTTGCCGTTGAAGCTAAACTTTTTACTGACAATGCCAACTTCCCGATCGCCAATTACGACTAATCCACCAAAAAATAGCGGTAGCACTAGAATGACTATCATACTGCCGATCGCGATCGGGATAAATCCACCCGCATCGAGCTGCATTGTCTGCACCGGAACAGTGGTGCGCAACTGCCCTAACTGCAAGCTAGAATCAGGTTTTGCTGCTAGCTGAGTCGAGGAGTGATTTGCAGGGGGGATATCGCCAGCAGCTAATACCGGCGAGGGTTTCAAACTGGTTGTTACACTGAGGGCTAAAGATACCGAAATGGCGGCTGCTAACTGTTTTAAAACTCGAACTTTGAGTTGAGACTTGGGCAAAAGTGAATAAAGCATTTTTTTGATATGGGCTAATTTGTTCTATTAGCTCTAGCTTAGCTCTAATCCCAACTTCTGATGTAAAATTTAATGTCTTATTTTTCATTACTTGCAGTCATAATAGTCATATTTATCAGTGAAAATACGGATATAATTTTTCTCGTTTAGGTGAGGGATCTATGATAATTGGTAATTAGTAATTGGCAATTGGCAAGAAAGCAATCGCGCACGGGGGCAAACTCACTTGAGAACTGCTATAAGATTAAAATCAATGATGCAACAAACTGAAAAAGTAAGGACACGGCAATGCCGTGTCCCTACAGATACTCGCCTACAATAAGCAGCGGATAACTCTAGACAAACTGGCCGGTGGGATTTGTTCGCACGCGGCGAATCCCAATTACCGACGGCATCGGCGATCGGCGCGAATCATTCGAGATATTGCTCGGCCACAAACTACCACGAGAAACAGTCCGAGTTTGATTAAAAACAGCACCGTTTAAATCCAACATTTCAATTTGACGGCGCAACACAGTACCATCATCGATCGGACAATCTTCCCCCGGATGCTGCACCGCAAGCAACAGCGTATCTCCAACAAAAGTCGGCCCCGTCATTTCGCAGCGGTTCGGGCCGTGAGCAAACGGAATTACACTTCCCGCATTCGGCCCAGAAGTCGGAATGTAAAAAAGCCAATTGTTGCCGAAAACACCAGTAAAATCCGAGACATTTCCAGTTTTCTTGTGATCGATCGCAGTGGGTTTCCCAACAGCACCCACATCAAAACCGTTGTGTGTGGAAGTAGACATATCAGTCACGCCCCAAATATTGCCTTGAGGGTCAAAAACCAAATTGTCAACACTAGCAAATCCCGCCCCAGCTACTGTACCAGCTTCTCCACCTTGGGCTAAACGCTGCCAGCGGAAAGTCAAACCAGCACCATCGGCACTATCTTCAATTATTTTGTAAAGTCCTCCCGACTGCTGGGTGCTATTGAGTGCGCTGCCATATTTAGCAACAGTAAAAATGCGAGAATCTGGATAGCCATCGCTTCCCGGTGCGCCGTCAGTATATGCAATAAAAACTTCCTTCGTAGTAGGATTAACTTCCAAATCTTCCGGCCGCGCCGTCGGAGTACCACCAATCAAATTAGCAGCTAAGAAAGCATCAACTAAAACCGCACCTTGGCTGCTGTAGAAATTAGCAAGAGTTTTATTTCTGTAGCCGGGAAGTGCTGTTGCTTCATTAGTTGTATCTACTACAAAAGAACCGCCATCTTCGGTTTGACTTGCAATTCCGCTGCGTTTTGGCAAGCGAGTATTGCCATCTCTTTGAGCTTTGCCAAAACTTGCTAATTCCGCCTCGGCAACTTTTTGGGGACTCACTGGATTGGTTTGGCTATTGATTGTCAGTGGTAGCCATCTTCCCGCACCGTTGCGATTGTATTGGGCGACGTACAAAACGCCGTCTTCCAATAATTTGCTGTTGGTTTTATCTGCGGGATTTGTGACAGTACCGTTGCTGACAAATTTCCAGGTGTGTCCGCCGCGCCGATCGTCCCCCATGTACACTACTAACTTGCGGCCTGCTTCGGCGCGAAAGGCGACGTTTTCGTGGCGAAAACGGCCTAAAGCGGTGTGTTTGCGGGGGCGGAAGTTGGGATCTTGGGGATCGACTTCTACCATCCAGCCGTATTTTTCGCCCACTAAGCCGAATTCTTCGCCAGTAGTACCCTTGGGATAGCTGGTTTGGCCGCCGTTGGGTTTGATGTTTTCCTGAACTCCCACGAAGAATAGTTCGCTACCTTGGAAATTTTCTTCGGCGGAAAGGATTGTTCCCCAAGGGGTTGTGCCGCCGGAACAGTTGTATGCTGTGCCGATGATGCGGTTGCCGAGTCCGTCGCTGTTGACTTGGGCAAAAACTTGGGTGGCTGCAGGGCCGGTTCCTACCAAGAAGTTATTGTCGCCTTGTCTGGTTCCCCAGGAGGTGACATCTTTGTATTTGTCGCTGCGCTGGCTGTTGATTCCGAGGCCGGAAAGTCCGTGAATGCGTCGGTTGAGGGGATCGCGCGGAATTGCCCCAAAGCGTCCATCAGCTTGTTTGGTGATGCGGACGATCGATCCGCCGAGATTGTACAGGAATTCGCCGAGGGTAGCCTGATTTTTTACGGATAAGTCTATACCGAGGACGGCGCGATCGGTCGCTGGAAAAGATGCCACATCCGTCGGGGCTTCGGGCGCGATTTTCGACATCGGGAAGGATACGTATTCGTGGTTAACCCACAGATAGCCGTCGTCTGTGCTGCCGCGCAGGCCTACAAAGCCCGTATAGTCGTTGTTGTAGCCGAAATAATCTGCCGGATCGGGAAAAACTCGATCGCCCCAGCGGAGAATTACATAACGTTCGTATTCCGGCGGCACAACCACATCGTCAACCACGCTGTAACTGGTTAATTTCGTATCCCCTGACGCACTCATCACAGTGCCGATTCCCCCCGGCGCAGTCGGCATGAAACTCGACATTTCTCGATAAATTGGCAGCGGGTGGGGAAGTCTTAGAGGAGTGAAAGATGTTGGAAGTACAGCAACGGCATCGCTGGAATTGATGCCGAACAGTGTTTGAGTTAGCTTAGGAGCAAGCACAGTGGTAGCTGCACTGCTGCCGAAGAAAATTAGCAGTTGTCGGCGAGTTATTTTAGACATAAATTCCTTTTGATCCCAACATCCCTAGTCAGACGAGTCTTTATAGAAATTTACTACTATTAAATTAAGGATAGTTAAACTTCTGGTTAATTAAAGTAGGGGAATATTTTGGTTAAAAACACGTTAAATAAAAACGTTCGTAGTGCGGACTTTAGTCCGTGACCTATTGCGGACTGAAGTCCGCACTACGAACCATTTTTATTATGGTAATCGACCAAACACAATCTCAATCATCTCGAAAAGCCGGATCGTTTTGTCGGGATGCCGATCGACTAGGCGCTGGTACATTAATCCTTTGCGAAGGCCCGGAATTTGCGGGCGAAATATTGGGATCTATGAATCCCAGCAGCAATTTAGCATCTGCAAAATATCTCGTCCACCGTTCGATGCTCGCATCTTTCTGCCACTGGCTGCGGGATACTCTCGATCGCAAAACCGGAACTCTTTGCCGGCTGCGATCGGCTGTAACTATCACCGTAACTTCTGTTAATCCTGGATTTTCTTGAAACTCGCGGGCGATCGACAATGTGGCCAAATCTTCCGCCTGCTGCACTAAACTTGCAAAAGATTGACTGTCGTCCGAATCTAGGGTAAGATAGCTTTCCTTAGTTTCTGCTAAAGATACTGATATACTTGCGGCAAAAAAGACCGTTGCTAAAATAAAGGTTGAACATAAGCGCCGATGCAAACTCATTGTTTTTTAAACTCAATGCTAATACTTGTCAATGATAATAAACAAAATTTAACAGCCGATTAAGCTCAAATTAAAATAATATCTTGTAGTGTCAGGTTTGCCCAAAAATAGGGCTTGTAGGGGAGATAACTAAATCCATCTTCCATCTTCCATCTTCCATCTTCCATCTTCCATCTTCCATCTTCCATCTTCCATCTTCCATCTTCCTGCAATGAAATCAACAAAATGCGCGATCGCCCTCGGTAGCAACTTAGGCGACTCCCTCGCCACACTCAAAAGTGCGATCGCAACTCTCAACAATACTCCAGAAATCACAGTAAATTCTTATTCTAGTTGGTATCAAACCGCCCCCGTCGGGCCGCCACAACCCGATTATATTAATGCCTGTGCCATCCTAGAAGTTGCACTAGAACCCGAACAATTGCTAGCAACTTTATTAGAAATTGAAATAAAATTTAATCGGATTCGCCGCGAAAAATGGGGGCCGAGAACCCTCGACCTAGATTTGCTGCTGTATGATGATTTAATCCTAGACACTCCGACACTGACTTTACCTCATCCCCGGATGACCGAAAGAGCTTTTGTATTAGTACCTTTAGCCGAAATTGCGCCGGATTGGGTGCATCCTGTGACGAAAAGTACGATCGCACAACTCCTGCAAACGGTAAACTGTTCAGGAGTGGAAAAAATGAAAGTGTAGAAATTGAGCAAAATTCCGGGCTGCGATCGCCTATGATGTTTTAAATCGGTGCAATCAAACATTATTCACTTATCGCTTATGTCGATCGGTCAAGAACTACCCCAACTCCTCAAACAGCGCCTGTTTTACCAAGGGCGTAAATTCAACTTTGACGTAGCTAGCCTCCGCCTTCCCAACGGTTCCGAAGGCGACTGGGAATGTATTCGCCACCCCGGCGGAGCACTTGCAGTTCCCGTCACCCCCGAAGGTAAACTCGTCTTGGTGCGACAATACCGCTTCGCAGCCAAAGGACGGATTTTAGAATTTCCCGCAGGTACTGTCGAAAGCACTGAAAGCCCCGCCGAAACTATCAAACGCGAAATCCAAGAAGAAACCGGATATAGCGCCGGAAAATGGCGGGAATTAGGCAAATTCATGCTCGCTCCCGGTTATTCAGATGAAATAATTTATGCTTTTTTAGCACAAGATTTGGTCAAATTGGAAAAGCCACCAGCGCAAGACGATGATGAAGACATGGAGACAGTTTTATTCACTCCAGAAGAATTAGAAAAAGCGATCTTAGCTGGCGAACCAATTGATGCGAAATCTATTTCTAGCTTTTTCTTGGCGCGTCCTTTTCTGACTTGAAGCAGACCGTCCTAGACGCAGATAATCTATCTGTAAGGTGCTCTTCGGCGCACCCTACTTATTGTATAGTAGTAAGGTGCGCAGTGCGCACCCTACGGGGAACTGTATAAAGTTAAAATATAAAAAAATGTCTGATTTAATTTTATTTTGGCACCGCCGCGACTTGCGTATTTCTGACAACATCGGACTAGCCGCAGCGCGCCAGCAAAGCCCGAAAATAGTTGGAGTTTTTTGTCTGGATCGCAATATTCTCGATCGCGATGACGTAGCACCAGCCAGAGTCACATACATGATCGGCTGCTTACAAAAACTCTCCTCACGTTACAGCGAAGCAGGCAGTCAATTACTGATAATTCAAGATGATCCGATTCTAGGAATACCGAAATTAGCAACAGCGATTAATGCTAAAGCAGTATTTTGGAACTGGGATGTAGAACCCTATGCAAAAAAGCGCGATCAGTCCGTATTAAATGCCCTCGAACAAGCCGGAATTCAAGTTCAAAATTTTTGCGATCAACTCCTGCACGCCCCGGACGAAATTCGCACCGGCACAGGGAATCCCTACACAGTTTATACACCATTTTGGAAAAAATGGAACAGCAAACCGAAAGCCCAACCTGTAGAGACACTGCCGATAACTGATCTGGAATTAATGACTGGATTGACCGCAGAAGAACAAGAAATTGCTAACCAAGCAGGTGCAATTGAAACACTGCCAACGCCATCTAGTTTGGGATTTATTTGGGAAAATTCGCTGTTAATAGAACCCGGAGAAGATGCGGCGCGAGCCAAGTTGGAAGATTTTTGCGATCGGGCAATTTACCAATATCAAGAACAGCGCAATTTCCCCGCAATTAGTGGCACATCCGAACTCAGCGCCGCCCTCAAATTTGGTGCAATTGGCATCCGTACTGTTTGGCAAGCTACCCAGATAGTAATGGAAACTTGCCGCAGCGAAGAAGCCTGCACAAGCATCAGCACTTGGCAACAGGAAATAGCGTGGCGAGAATTTTACCAACACGCCATGTATAACTTCCCAGAATTAGCAGACGGGCCGTATCGTAAAGCATTCAAAGACTTTCCTTGGGAAAACGATGAAAAGCTGTTTCAAGCTTGGTGTAGGGGCAAAACTGGCTATCCAATTATCGATGCGGCAATGCGGCAGTTAAATCAGACTGGTTGGATGCACAATCGCTGTCGTATGATAGTCGCTAGTTTCCTCACGAAAGATTTAATTATTAACTGGCAGTGGGGCGAAAAATACTTCATGCAAAATTTGATTGATGGCGATCTTTCTGCTAATAATGGCGGCTGGCAGTGGAGTGCATCGAGCGGGATGGATCAGAAACCTTTGCGAATATTCAATCCCGCCAGTCAAGCTCAAAAATTTGACCCGGAAGGGGAATATATTCGGCAGTGGGTTCCAGAATTGCGCCGAGTTGATACTAAACTTTTGCTAACAGGAAATATTTCGCCTTTAGAACGCCGACTGCTTCATTATCCCGATCCGATCGTAGATCATAATGAGCAGCAACGGAAGTTTAAGGAACTTTATAAACAGCAAAAAATTGTTGAGTAGAAAATTGGGCGAATAGAATTCGCGCCTACACAGACAAAACCCGCCTCCGCGGGTTGAAGAAAGAAAGAAAACCAGGCGCATGGAATTAGTAGATGCGGTTGAAACCGCCGTCTTATCTGATCTAAATCGTATTGAGTTACAATAAAAATAAAGAAATTGGACGTTGAAATGGTAACGCTGCAATTAAGGCAAATCAGTGTACCGCCAGGACATAGACTGCTGTTGAACGATATCAACTGGCAGGAGTTTGAGGCGATTTTAGAGGAGTTGGGAGAACACCGTGGCTCTAGAATAGCTTACAGTCAAGGAACTTTGGAGATTAGGATGCCGCTACCAGAACATGAATTTAATAAATAGATCATTGGCGATATGGTCAGAATACTAATCGAAGAACTTGAAATTGACTTTGAAGCATTTGGTTCGACGACTTTTAAGCGAAAAAGTATGTTACAAGGAATTGAACCTGATAAATCTTTTTATATTCAAAATTACGCTTTAATGATTGGCAAAAAGCGCATCGACTTAACTATCGATCCTGCGCCGGATTTAGCAATTGAAGTCGATTTAACTTCTAAAAATCAATTGGATGCTTACGAGGCGTTGGGAGTCCCTGAAATCTGGCGCTATGAAAATAAAAGGCTTCAGATTAATGTGCTTGAAGATGGGAAATATGTTGAATCGGAATTTAGTCCGATATTTCCCAACTTGCCAATTATTGAAGCGATTTCTCAGTATTGCGAACAAAGTCAAACAGCGGGTACGAGTCAAACTCTCCGATTGTTTCGTAAGTGGGTTACAGAACAAATACAAAATTGATGTGAAATCCCTATTTCTGACAGCAAGGTTCCTGATTTTTTGGTATTTTTAATTTCGCTGTTGGGAAATAGAGAGAGAGTAAGGGTGTTGACCTTGAGCTCGATCGCCCACAAAGATCACATAAGTCCCCTTGTCCCCATAGCCGGAAAATTCGACATTCCCCGCACCAGCATTCGCCGGTAGCACGCAGAAACGCCCCCTCGGGCCCTGAATCATCAAACTCGGAGCTCCCGCCGTTTGTACCGCAATTTTCCAGTAAGGTAAATCCTGTGTTACTTCGATGACTTGGTTCGGCCCTTGGGCTACAAAACCGCAGTCGCCGCTATTGTTCGGGCCGCCGGAGACTCCAGAAACGCTCAGCGGTTCACGAAATCCCGGAGCAATTTGTAGCGGTTGGCTCCGAAGGGCTCCCGCAGGCGCTAAAATCATTGCTAAGGCTAAGGTGACGATCGAGCCAAAGCGTAGTCTGGGGCGATCGCAGGGATAATATATCTTCATTTTTATCCTTATTTATCCGAAATTTATCGGAACAGAATGGCTTCGGTTCTACTTCTTTGACAGTAGAAGATAATTAGGGGTTCCGAACAGGCTAATGTGACTCTTATTAATGTGACCGTCCTAAAATGATTAAAGTACAGCTAAACTAACTCCAATTTTTTTTATGAATCCTCAAAATAACTTCAATTGGCAGCAGGCGATCGGAGCACTAAAAGCTAAACTAGAGCGATCGCCCCTCATCCAACAAAATCCAAACAGCTATCAAGCCGTCGGAACCTTCTACAATCAATTTCTGGACAAGTTTCAAAAATTGCCCAAACCGGGACAGGTGGCAGTCTTTGCCGTCGGAGCGATAATTGTCCTGACAGTCTTCAATAGCATCGTACAGCTAATTTCAGCGCTGATGACTCTTGCTGTTCTCGGAGTGCTAATCTACATAGCGTACAAATTGGCAATTTCTCCTGATTCCTCCAACACTAACGACTAACAATAGGAAATTCTAAATATGGCTAGCCCAACCGCACCCGGTGGTATTAATCAACCCGATCCGTCTTGGCAGACACAATCCCAGCAAATGCCACTGCTGGTTCGCAGGTGTGGCGCTTGGGCCGTTGAAATTTCGTTAATTGCGGCCAGCGCCCTCGTTCCCTTCAGCATCGGCGCATTGGTTAACAAGGAATCTCAAACCGTGCCGCTCAATCCCTCGGTAGCAGCAGTCTCCGAAACTGTTGCTCGTGTTTTGGCTATCCCCGTGCGCGATCGCAACCCCAGAGTCGCACCCCTAACTAATCTATTCTGGTCTGGGGCACTGCTAGCACCGGCAGTTTTAGCTGCGTGGCAGTTGTTTTTGCTCGCCAGAACCGGTCAAACTCTCCCGAAACGCTGGTTTGGGGTGAAAGTTGTCACAGCGTCGGGTGTTCCTCCGGGTTTTCGGCGAGTGCTAATTCGTGAAAGTTTGGGGCGCTGGGGAGTGCCTCTGGGCTTCGCTTACGGCATTTGGCGCTTGAGTGGCGCGTTTCCAGATTTAATCATTTTAGGTGGGTTGAGCGGCTTGGCAATCCTCGCAGACGGGGCTTTTGCGTTGCGCTACAAACGGCAGTCGGGGCACGATCGCCTCGCGAATACTTTGGTCGTCAATGCTCGTGAAGCGAAGCTATCCCGTAGGGAATCGCACGAACTGTCTACAAATCCTGTCAAAAGTCAAGAATGGACTGAGGAAGATGCCCAAATTGCGGCTTTGGTTTTGACTCCCGAAACTGGGGTGAAGGAATATCCCAGTTTGTGGAATTGGATGCGCCAACATCCAGGCACAACTTTAGTAATAGTTACCATCGGCGGCGCGGGATTGATTTTAAGTTTGTTTGTTGGCACTTTGATCTACACTCAAACTCAAGCAAATATGCGGGATTCTCGGCAGCGGAATGACGAATTATTTGTGGCTTTAGTGAATAAATTGTCTCCGACTTCGGCTAGCGGGACATCGGGGAGGCGATCGGCAATTTTGGCTTTGGGCGCCGTGGAAGACTCCCGCGCCGTACCGCTGTTAGCCGATTTGCTGGCTCAAGAAGAGAGCCGCCCGATGTTGGACGCGATCCAGCAAGCTTTAGTTAGTACCGGCCCGAAAGCTTTGCCTGACTTGCGGCGGTTGAATCTAGCTCTTAGCAATGACCTCGAATCCCTGCGATTTGGGGGGAAAACCCCGGAACGAGAGTTAGCAGCCACTCGCCAAAGAACAGTGCAAAGGGCGATCGGCAAAATTCTCACAGTGTATAGCAGCCAGCTCAACGGCGCGGATTTGAGCCGCACAGATTTAAGTCAAAGTCCTGCGGGCCCAGGTCAGTTTACTTTAGTATTAGACAAAGTTGACTTGTCAGGAATTAAGCTCAGAAAAACCAATTTAACCAATGCCAGCTTGCAGGGAACTCGCTTTTATGGAACTGGCGAAGACAGGCGACCTGGTACATTTGACGATTGGATTTCTGACTTAAGCGAAGCTAATTTTGAGGGAGCAAATTTAACCGGAGGATCTTTGAACAGTGCAGTAATGAACCGCACTACTTTTGTGCGCGCTGTCCTGAACAAAGCTAATTTCTCAAGCGGAAGTTTGACTGGAGCTAATTTTAGTAGTGCTCTATTAATTGGAGCAAACTTGCAGCAAGCAATGTTAAAAGAGGCAAGTTTTACTGGTGCAGATATCGGCAGCGCTAATTTTTCGGGAGCAAATTTGGAAGGCGCGCGTTTAGCCAAAGTGAAGGCTCAAGGCGCTCAATTGTCCTTGACAAACTTGTCTAAATCGGAATGGCAAGGTGCTGATTTATCTGGTGCTGATTTATCTGGTGCAAATTTACAAAATGCTGATTTGAGTTCAGCTAAACTCGCCAACGCGAATTTAAAAGACGCTCGGTTGCAAGATGCTAATTTGCGGAATGCGGACGTGAGTTCGGTTGATTTCCGGGGCGCGAATTTAGCTGGAGTGAATTTTCAAAGCGCTGTGTTTCTGGGGAAGGCGACTTCGGATCAGTTTATTCAAAGTCCTGTCGGTAGCAAATCGGGTCGATTCCAAGGAGTTAATTTTGGGGAGGCTAAGAATTTAGATCAAAGTCAAATTGCTTATATTTGTTTGCAGGGTGGGAATCATCCGAAGTGCCCGACGAAATAGTATCAAATCCGTTGGCATCGGAATTATTAGTAGCTGAAGGAGACGGCAGTGCCGTCTCCTT
Source organism: Microcoleus sp. A2-C3 (assembly GCF_036706065.1). NCBI lineage: Bacteria > Bacillati > Cyanobacteriota > Cyanophyceae > Oscillatoriales > Microcoleaceae > Microcoleus > Microcoleus sp. A2-C3. Next base: position 76,434 of record NZ_JAUBVX010000029.1, read on the forward strand.
ACAATTAATCACGGTAGGGAGACGGTACTACCTTGGACTCTATATCATAAGGAGTGTAACCGGAATTTATGTAAAATACCAAAACCCCGACTTCTTCAAAAAATCGGGGTTCTAAAGTGCGAGATTTTGTAATTAGTTGATATTATCAGGATCTATCCCCAACTCTCGCAATCGTTCAGCTAGGCGATCGGCGCGCTGGGATTCCTGTTGTGCACGTTGGGATTCCTGTTGTGCGCGTTGCGATTCCTGTTGGAGACGTTGCGCTGATTCCTTCACCTGTTCTTCAGGAGTCAAATAACGTTTTCCATCAGCATCGTACCAATACAACCACTCCCTTGTCACCCCAGAATAATTGCCCCTTTCACAGCCAATTCCCAAACCAATCTCTGGCATCCAAACTAGATTTTCTGGCTGTAACTCATAGGAACCATTGACTAACTTATATACTTCCAAACGGGGTTTACGTCGGCGGCGGGAAGAATAAATGACGTAATAAAGTACGCCTAACCTTTGATATTCTTCCAACTTGGCGGTGTATTCCTTGCGAGGAGTCGGGGAAACAACTTCCAGTACAAAACTGGGCATGACCTTTTCCTCCCACACCACATAACTTGGACGCAATTCTTCATCATAAAACCGTTGCACCCCTAAACTCAAGAAGGCATCTGGCACAATCGGAGGTTTTTCGGGGTGATGGTAAAGACCCATATCTATACCAAAAAACCAGTCCATGCGTTCCCCCCAAAGTATGAGCAATATTGCTTTTAGCAATCCTGGGATTAATTCTTGCAGTTCGTTATCCACTGGTGTTTCATCTGAGTCTGGTAGTTCGTCGGCTGAGGGCCAGTGCTTCGGAAAGTTGTAATCTAACATGGCGGCTTTTCTCGAAACTCACTAATATTATAGCATTCACTTGTTTGGTGTTTTTTGGGAATTTGGTTGAGATTTTAACGAACCGCGAAGACGCGAAGGAAGAGAATCAAAAAGAAGAAGATAGATCAAATCGTGTTCGGTGGCATTTTTATTGTTTGTCTCTTCGGACACTTGAAGCTGTCGGACACAATCTAAGCCACTTAATTTGAAATAATTTTTGTAAAGATCGGCTGAGAGTTGCCCGATCGCCTATACTAAGCTAATCATTCGGTTCTAATGGGGAGCAGCCATTAGAGGAAACGGGGAAAGTTCGGTGTAAGTCCGGCGCTGTCCCGCAACTGTAATGAAAGCCATGTCGCTTTCTAAGTCAGGATGCCCGCCGATGTGTTTGTTTACATAGTTTCATCTGCGAGGTTCAGCGTGAAGGCCAGAAATCGGAAATTAGTCAGCCTGGGATTGATGGCTGGCTTAAGTTGTTATATTGTCCTCGGTTCGGCAACCCCCGCCGCAGCTATGCACATTTCGGAAGGTTTTTTGCCGGTGCAATGGGCGGCGTTTTGGTGGATAGTGGCGTTACCTTTTTTTCTAGTTGGTTTGCGATCGATCGCCCGCATTACAAAAGAACACCCGGAACTTAAACTGCTGTTAGCTTTGGCGGGTGCGTTTACTTTTGTGCTTTCTGCTTTAAAAATTCCTTCGGTAACGGGCAGTTGTTCTCACCCGACGGGTACTGGTTTGGGTGCGATTTTGTTCGGCCCTTCGGTGATGGCTGTACTCGGCGCTTTAGTGCTGCTTTTTCAAGCGGTTTTGTTGGCCCACGGCGGCTTGACAACCCTGGGAGCAAATATGTTTTCGATGGCGATTGTTGGCCCTTTTGCTGCGTATTTTGTCTATCATTTGCTGTTGCGAACTGGTAGTCAGCGGGCGGCAATTTTTTGTGCTTCGGCTTTGGCAGATTTGCTGACTTATGTGATGACTTCGATTCAATTAGCATTGGCTTTTCCCGCAGCAAGCGGCGGTTTTATGGCTTCGTTTCTCAAGTTTGCTAGCATCTTTGCTATTACTCAAGTACCCCTGGCGATTAGCGAGGGATTGCTGACTGTATTAGTCTGGAATTGGCTGCATTCCTACGGAAAGCCGGAGTTGGAAACTTTGAAATTATTGAGACAGGAGTCATAAAGTCGTGAATCAAAAGCCTACAAAAAATCAGCAAGCTAGTTCGCTACAAAATTGGTTATTGGCTGGTGCTGTGGTTGTTCTTGCTGTTATTCCTCTGGTGTTTGTGCGGGGTGAATACGGCGGCGCGGATGACCAAGCTGAAAAAGCAATTAGCGAAATTCAACCGGGGTATGAACCTTGGTTCAATCACTTCTTTGAACCGGCGAGCGGCGAAATTGAAAGTTTGCTGTTTGCGTCTCAAGCGGCGATGGGGGCTGGCGTAATTGGCTACGTGATTGGGTTGTATAAAGGCCGATCGCAATCTCAGCAGAATTCCGATCGCAAAACCTTGGAATGAACCATCAAATTGATAGTCTGGCTTATACAAATCGCTTGCGCGGTTTGCCGCCCTCTCACAAACTATCATTTGCGATCGCCCTTTTAATCCTGTCTCTAGTTTCCCATGCAGCGGTGCAGTTGTCGATCGCCCTGTGGTTGACAATCTGGATCGTCGTTTATGCCGGAATTCCGGCGAAACTCTATCTGCGGTTGCTGTCTGTACCGCTGGTGTTTTTGCTGACAAGTTTGCCTGCTTTGGCGATGGGTGCCGTTGCGGGCGATCGCATCCCGGAAATTCAGTGGGATATTTGGCAAGGTTGGGGAATTAGCATCGGCACTTTTTATATCTATGTGAGTCGCACTGGAATATACCAAGTGAGCTTGCTGTTTGCCCGCGCCTTCGCATCCACAAGCTGTATGTACTTCATCCTGTTGACAGTACCATTTACCGAAATATTGCAGATTCTGAGACAATTACGCTGTCCAGAGTTAGTCACAGAACTGCTATTACTAATGTACCGCTTTATTTTTAGCTTATTGGCGATCGCCGATGAACTTTGGACAGCCCAAAACTCCCGCTGCGGCTACCGCACTTGGAAGCGGGGAATGCACAGCTTAGGCATTTTAATCGGTCAATTGCTGCTGCGAACTTTAGAAAACTACCGTCAAGTTTCCCTGACTTTAGCCTCGCGCGGCTTCAACGGAGAACTCCGCGTTTGGAATTCCTACCCTTACAAACCCTCGCGCAGATATACATTTGAAGCCGTGTTTGGCTGCACGGTTTTAACCCTGTTAAGTATTGTCAGGATACCGGGCGGTTGAAACCGCGTTTGTACAGAATCGGCGGTTAAAACCGCGTCTATACAGACAAAACCTGCCTCCGCAGGTTAAAGAATCGGCGGTTAAAACCGCGTCTATACAGACAAAACCTGCCTCCGCAGGTTAAAGAATCGGCGGTTAAAACCATCTTATTTTCTTCAGTCCGCGGAGGCGGACATTGTTTGTGTAGACGCGGTTTCAACCGCCGTCTCATCTCGGACTTTGTGTAGATGCGGTTTCAACCGTACGTCCCATCTTTGTGACAAAACCATAATATGACTTTTATGAACTAAACCAATGAATTATATGAATTGACCTTACTAGAAATCTATTGAATAATAGCAATCAATAGCTACTCAGTAGGAATCATCTCATGAACAAACAGCAGTTAAAAAAAATAACTTATTTTATCACCACATTATTCACCGTATTTCTGGTCACAGTCACTCATGCAGCCGCCCAACAACTACCATTTTACTGGGAGAATATCAACGTCCTAATCGACGTTCAGACCAACGGAGATATGTTAGTCACCGAAACACAAAAATATGTATTCACAGCCGACTACAACACTCAACGATATCGCTATATTCCTTTAGATAAAGTCGATGAAATCAAAGATGTGACAGTTGCCGAAAATAATCAAAAGATCGCCAGTACAACTGGGATTGAAAATAATCAGCTTTGGATTCGTTGGCAACATCAATTAAAAGCGCCAGAATCACATACTTTTGTTATCAAATATCGCGTAGTAGGTGGATTGCAGCTAGATGGCGAGAATACTCAAGTTTACTGGAAAGCCATTTCATCAGGTCGTAAAGCCCCGATCAATGCCGCAAAAGTTAGAGTAAAATTACCAGAAGCTTTGTCAGGTAAAGTTCTATCGTTTACGAATTTTGGCACACCAGCTATCCCTAGTCAAGTAGATGCTAAAACCTATGAATTTGTAGCAAGTCAGCCTGTGCTACCGGAACAAGAATTAGAAGTACAAATTGCCTTTCCCCAGCCAATTCTTAATGTGCCTCAACCTCGTTGGCAACAAACTGGCAATCAATCTCAATCTTCTTCGGGAGAAGTGGAATTGTTCACAAAAGAATATTGGTTAGTATTTTTATTCCTTATATAGCAATCCTAAATCATTTTCTATGTATAGGTGTACTGATGGATTTTGGGGAAATCAAATTTATGTTCCTTTGTGAAAAACTCAAACAAAAATTTAATTATCTTAAAAGACTTACATAAATACCAATACTTTCGTAAAAAATTTTT